>CAZJXY010000139.1:0-8199 GCA_964549925.1 uncultured Bdellovibrionales bacterium
TGTTCCACCCGATCCACTTTTTGTCGAGCCAAAATCGCTTTCTTTAAACAGCGTGATTGGAAGTACATGGGGATTAGCGTTTCAACGCACCTCGAGAAAGTTATTCTCCTCCGTGGTTATGAAGCGTCACGCCGGAACTGGACCACTTGGACTGGGCGGGCTTTATATCACAGATTACCAAGACCCGAATAACCCGACTACATCCTCCTTTGTTAACCTACAGAGTATCGGAATAGACACCGGAGTAGATCCTCGCGGCGGAAACAATACTGGACTACCAGATGGAGTGGGTACTCCAAGTCACGAGGAGGCAGTATTTGACACAGTTGGAAAAATTGGCGTTGGGGATCTTGAAATCTCTGATGACGAATCTACGCTTTGGCTGGTCAACTTAAACGATCGAAATCTCTACTCTATCGAAGTTGGTGTTCCCGCGAGCGTACCGACTGCCTCAAACGTAAACTCATATCCCATTCCGGATCCAGGGTGCAGTAACGGCCAATTTAGACCGTGGGGATTAAAATATTACCGCGGCGAAATTTTTGTCGGGATAGTTTGTTCCGCCGAAACTTCACAACTTGAGAGTGACCTTCGCGGTTTTATCTATAAATTTGATGGGGCGAACTTCACTCAGTATTTAAGCTTCGATTTGGGGTATCAGAAGGGATATGTAATCCATTCAAATGTAAACCCGGGACCGGATGACGGAAGATATTTTAAACCGTGGGCCAGAGATCTAAATGATTTTAATTTAAATTCGAATCTCCCAGCACCGTACTTTCTAGCCTATCCCCAACCGGTAATAACTGGAATTGAGTTCGTCAGCGATGGAAGATTAGTTGTGGGGATTATGGATAGATCTGGGATGCAATTTGGCCCGAATAATTTCAATATGCCTCCGCTGCAAAACACCTTGGTAAACGTACCGGGTGGCGGAGATCTATTGATTTTCTGTCCGGATCAAAATGGGGTACTACAACGAGAAAATAACGGCTCTTGCGGCGGTGTGACCACCTTGGGAGCGAACACTACTGGACCTGGAGGCGGAGAATATTTCTTTGAGGAGGAATTAGGAATTCACCACCAAGAGCTGGCACTCGGGGCGTTGTCCTACATTCCTGGACAAGACGATATCATGGCCCTAGTATTTGACTCATACGTATTTGAGGATGGCGGCCAGCGCACCTTTAATCTCTCTACTGGCGCCTATGGAAATCGCTACCAAGTTTACGGCGGCAGATTTCCGGGTACCTTTGGAAAGGCCGTGGGATTAGGAGATCTAGAGCTTCTTTGTGAACCAGCGCCACTAGAGATCGGAAATCGTATTTTCCGCGATCTTAATAAAAACGGCATTCAAGATGCTAACGAGGGTGGGATTAGTGGAGTTACAGTAAATTTATACAACGGCTCAAATATCCAGATAGCGACTACATTAACTAATTCGCTCGGGGAATACTATTTCAAAGAGAGCGATGGAGTTACGACTTTAAACACGTTCAAGATTAGGCTCGATAATTCAGCTGATTACCAGAGCACAGGTCCGTTAGATGGCCTTACGCTCACGCTTGACAGCCAAGGCAGCGATATCCATGACTCAGACGGAACGGTGCAAAATGGATTTCCGGAGATTAGTTTAACCACGGGAATCGCTGGAGCAAATGATCATTCTTACGACTTTGGCTTTATTACTACCGTAACGCCAAGTCCGTCTCCGTCACCAAGCACTTCCCCATCACCTAGCCCGTCTCCTAGTGCAAGTCCGAGCGCATCTCCATCTCCCTCTCCCTCGCCAAGTTCAAGTCCTTCCCCATCTCCGAGCGTCTCGCCAAGTCCTAGCGTAAGCCCAAGCGCTTCACCGAGTCCATCACCTTCAGATTCTCCGACTCCAACTCCCACTCCTCAGGGTGACTGCAGCGGAACCCAAAACAGTGAAGGATGTATTGACTGTGCCGGTGTTTTAAATGGCGCAGCACAACTCGATCGTTGCGGGGTTTGTAACGGCGATGGGATGTCGTGTCTCGATTGCGCCGTGAAAAACATGTTTGAGACCCAAGCGGTCATGGATGGAAGCTTAAAATCAATGGAGAAAATTGCGAAAAAGCTTACCAGAGCGGCAGTAAAATGCGACCCGACACTACAAAAGAAGGCCACAAAGCTAGATGAGGCTATTCACGCCTCTCAAATAGCCGGGTGGATTAATTCTTGGGAGTTACCGACGAATTCAACTACCTGTGAGAATCTGACTTTCTGTGTTTCAAAAAGCAACCAGCCAAAGATTGACGAGTACCTTGGAAATGCCGGCAAGGTCTATAAAATCTTTAAAAGTATGGCGAAACTTCACAAAAAAGCATGTGGAGAGTTTAATAAAAAATACAGTGACCAAGTCGAAAAGATTTATAAGCACGCGGTAGAGCTTGCAAACACCTTCCCGAAGACTCAGAGTAGTTGTCAGTAATTTGGTTTAAAGTTACTCAGGAAGAAAGCCAATCATTTAACACCGGCAATTTCGGCTATGGCAGCTACCAACTTGGGCTTCCCCATGACCACCGAGAGAATCTCTCCGTTACTATCCTTCGAGCGCCGCAATGTTTTATACGCTCCGCCTGCTTCCTCAATTAAGATCTGAGCGGCCGCCAAGTCCCAAATTCTTAGATTCCACTCAATCGTTGCATCAAATCCGCCCGTTAGAGCATAGACATGCGAAGCTCCGGTAAAAATAACTCTATGCTTTGGAAAATCACTAGCCAACTTATCAAATACTTCAGCGTTTCCGCCGTATCTAAAAAAGGCACCTCGGGGTGGCAAATGAATGAATTCTTCTCCGCTAGCTCTATAGCCGGAGGGAAAGTCCTGGATTTTAATCTGCCTTTCACCGCAAAACGCTCCCAATCCTTTTGCTGCATAATAGCGCTGATTTAGGGCAGGGAGATCGATAATTCCAACTATCGGTGTGCCCTTAAAAAAAAGCCCAATGATCGTACAGTAACCGGGGAGCCCGCGCACAAAATCCTCTGTACCATCGATCGGGTCTATCACCCATCGGTACTCAGCATCGGATTGATGTAACCCGAACTCCTCTCCTAATATGCCGTGCGATGGAAATCGAGCAGTTACGTTTTCTCTAAACTTCGATTCGGCATCCTTATCAGCAGTAGTAACGATACTACGATCTAATTTTAACTCCTGAGAGTATCCGCGCTCTCTCACTGAATTAATGATTGAGCGACAGTCATCGGCAAATAGATGAGCGGCGTCTAGAAATGACCGATAACTCTCCACGGAGATTAAGCCCTTATCACCTCTTTCATCTTTTTACCGATATCGGCTGGCGATTTTACGATATGGATTCCGGCTTTCTCCATCGCATCAAATTTACCTTGAGCGGTCCCGGCGCCTCCTGAGATAATCGCTCCGGCGTGCCCCATCCTCCTCCCCGGAGGAGCAGTCGCTCCAGCGATAAAGCCGACCACCGCTTTTTTCATATTGGCTTTAATCCAAGCGGCTGCTTCTTCCTCAGCGCTTCCGCCGATTTCACCAATCATGACTACTGCCTCAGTGCCTTGGTCCTTATTAAAAAGTTCTAGGCAGTCAATGAAATTGGTTCCATTCAACGGATCTCCACCGATCCCGATGCAAGTGGACTGGCCAATACCTAATTGCGTAAGTTGAAAGACAGCTTCATAGGTCAAGGTGCCGCTTCGAGAGACAACGCCAATTTTTCCGGGCTTATGAATAAACCCTGGCATGATTCCAATTTTGCACTCCCCAGGAGTAATAATTCCGGGGCAATTTGGTCCGATCAACCGAGTCCTTTTCCCCTTCATAAATGAAGAGACCTTCAACATATCGAGAACCGGAATTCCTTCAGTAATGCAGATTACGAGATCTAAATCAGCATCCACCGCTTCCATAATGGCATCCGCAGCAAATGGCGGCGGAACATAAATCACGCTAACGTTTGCTCCCGTGGCGGCCTTAGCCTCATGCACTGTGTTATATAGCGGAATGCCTTCGAATTCCTGGCCACCCTTTCCCGGACCAACCCCGGCGACCATTTGGGTCCCGTACTCTTTACAAGCCCTTGTATGGAATGAGCCTGTTTTTCCGGTCATTCCCTGAGTAATTACTTTCGTATTTTTATTAACTAAAACGCTCATAATCTTCTATTACCCTCTAACCGCCTGTACGATTTTTTTTGCAGCATCGTCCATAGTGTCCGCTGGAATAATCTTCAATCCGGATTCAGCCAGAATCTTTTTTCCAATTTCAACGTTGGTCCCTTGAAGCCGAACCACCAGAGGCACTTTAACACTAAGCTCTTTCGCCGCTTCAACCACACCAGAGGCAATCACATCACACTTCATGATCCCTCCGAATATGTTAATTAGAATTCCTTTTACACTGGAATCACTGAGGATGATCTTAAAAGCCTCAGTAACTCGCTCTTTTGTCGCCCCGCCGCCGACATCTAAAAAATTTGCCGGGGTTTCACCGAAGGCTTTGATTATATCCATTGTTGCCATCGCAAGCCCAGCACCGTTCACCATACATCCAATCGTACCATCAAGCGCGATGTAAGAGAGGCTATGCTTTCCTGCTCGAAGCTCCCGTTCATCCATTTCATCGTAATCTTGGTAGGCACAAAGCTCGGGATGCCTAAATAGCGCGTTATCATCGATGGCACATTTTGCATCGAGTAGTACAAACTCTCCTTCCTTGGTGAGAACCAGGGGATTAATTTCTAGGAGTGAGAGGTCACTTTTTACAAAAGCCTGATACAGACCTGATACGATTACCCCAAGTTTCCTTACGGCATCAGCCGAAAGACCGAGTTTAAATCCAAGCACCGTTCCGTGGTAAGGCTGATATCCAACTGTCGGATCAATTCCGATAGTTACGATCTTTTCAGGGGTTTTGTGCGCAACTTCTTCTATCTCCATTCCGCCCTCGGTTGAGGCGATAATCGAGACGCAACGTTTAGTGCGGTCAACCAAAAGACTTAAATAAAATTCTTTGGCGATATTGCATCCGGCTTCGACGTAAACCTTCCGCACCAGTTTTCCTTTTGCCCCAGTTTGCGGAGTGACTAACTTCATTCCAATAATCTTTTCGGCATGCGCCCTAGCCTCTGCCGCAGATTTTGCTAGTTTAACGCCGCCCGCTTTGCCACGCCCTCCGGCATGAACTTGGGCTTTCACCACACAGATGCCACCGCCCAGTCGGTCGGCCACCGCCTCAGCCTCACCGGCACTGTAGGCTACTCCGCCCTCAAGCACCGGAAGTCCGAAGCATTTGAGTAATGATTTAGATTGATACTCGTGAAGATTCATCTACACTTCTCTCGTTTGAATTAAAGAATATTAATGATCGACTGAACGCCCTCGGCACTCTTTTTAAGCTGGGCCTTTTCATCAGCGGAAAGTTCAATCTCTATTATCTTTTCAGCACCCTTTGATCCGATGATTACAGGAACGCCTAGGTAAATCCCCTTAACGCCATATTCTCCGTTGCAATATGCGGCAGCCGAAACCATCTTTTTCTTATCAAAGAAATAGCTCTCGGCCATCTGAATCGCAGAAGCTGCTGGAGATACGAAGGCAGACCCCGTTTTTAATAGAGCCACAACCTCCCCACCCGCACCACGGACCCTCTTTTCAATCGCATCGAGCCGCTCTTTTGAGATTAACTTCTCAACCGGAATTCCATTAATATTTGTGTATGAGCGCACCGGCACCATGTCATCCCCATGGCCACCGAGTACGAAAGCTGAAACCGAGGTGACCGAGACGTTTAACTCTTCCGCAAGAAAGGCTTGATATCTAGCCGTATCTAACACGCCGGCCATACCCAGAACGCGACTAGCCGGAAATCCGGTCTCTTTCTGCATAAGATAAGCCATAGAATCGAGCGGATTTGTAATTACTATCACAAAGGCATTTGGCGCATGCTTTTTTATCCCTGCCGCAACCGAGCGGATAATACCAGCATTGGTCTTCACTAAGTCATCCCTACTCATTCCAGGCTTACGCGGAATGCCCGAGGTCACTATACAACAGTCGGCACCCTCGAGATCTTCTAGCTTATTAGTTCCTGTAATCTTAAAGTCACAACCAAAGACAGGAGACATATGCATGATATCGAGGGCTTTACCTTGAGGCATTCCATCTACGATATCGAAGAGAACCACATCCCCAAGACCTCTCATTCCAGCAAACACCGCAAGCTGACCCCCAATCTGACCAGCTCCGATTAGGGCAATTTTTCTTCTTTTGCTACTCATTTCCATTCTCCAACTAATTTCAAAATCAGACTTACGGCGATTTGGTTGCCCCCGGAATGTCCTTAGTGACCTGCTTATTCTCCTTGAGGCCCTCGACTATTCCGATTTGGTTTAGTAACTCATTTGTGTCGGTGCGCTTTACCTCCAATCCGGAGGCTCCCTGTCCATCGCCCATAACCACGAATTGGGGGTTACTCTTTACCAACTGCCGAGCAATTTCAAGCTTTAGCAAAGCCTTTCCGCCAGGGCCCTGTAATGCGTTTATCTGCTGGATTAAACCCTCAACCTCAGCTTTCCCTTGAGCCAAGATTCCTTTAGCTTCGTTTTGCCTTGACTCAAGATAAGACTTTCCGCGCCCCTCAGCTTGAATCTTAGCCCCCTCAGCCTCCGCCACGACGCGATTAACTTGAGCTTGAGCGTCGTTATATTCCTGCTCTTTCTTGGCCTTAACTGTCTCAATCCGAGAGCGCTCACGCTCGGTATCTTCTCTGGTACGTTGAATCTCTTCTAGCTTATCCTGATAACTTCTATCTACCGTTCCGTTATTCAACAACCTTTCGAAACGAAAATCGTTTAAGTTTACCCGCTCTATCAAAATCCCGTATCCGGCAAGTCTTTTTGCGATACTATCTTTGACTTTGTCGACAGCGTTGTAGCGACTCTCCTTATCCAAAAAATCGGAAGTATGGAGCTCGTTCATATAGGTTCGAATGTCAGAGCGCGTTACGGCCGCAACGATTTTCTCAACACCCTGATTATCTTGGGCGACGCTTCTAGCAAGATTCAAAAGTTTTTCTTCCGACGTATCGAGTTTGTATCTCACCGTCAAAGCGATGGCGACTTCGTTTCCATCCAAAGCCCTGGTGTGAATGAAATCTCCCTCAACTTCACTCGCTCCAAGATCCCCCGCTCCTGATTTCGCTCCCCACGAAAGGTCCTTCACTGATGTGTCAAAACGATAGATATCCTCCCACGGCCAAAGCCAAACCATCTTACCTGGCGGAATTACCCTTGATCCTATACCTCCGCCGACCAACGGGGGAAGCTTCCTGAATAGTATTCCATACTCCGTTGCTCCCATCTGCTTAAAGCCAAGGTTACAGCCGGTAAAAAGAAGTAGCGTAGTTAATATTAAGAGACGCTTCACCTTGCCACCTCACCGCTTCCCAACCTACGCATCCATGCTTCCAAGTCATAAGGATCGATCGCGTTAACCACTCCTCCTCTCAAAGATCCTAAAAGCGGGGCAATCTCCCTGGCAACAAAGACCTCCCCCGCTGTCTGCGCCAAAGCATCGGCGCGCATCCGATCTACCTCAGCTTTAGCTTTGGCGACTTCAAGGTCGCCAAGCGCCCGGCTTTCCTTTTCTGTTAGCTCACCTTGTGACCTGAGGACTACCGCATCATTATCTCCTTTCATGGAGAGCGTCTTTATCTTCGCATCCCATTCCGCTGCAACTCTCTCTAGCTCCGCTTTAGCTTGGGCTAATCGCCCGGCCGCAGCGTTTAGCCTCTCCTCTTGGTTCTGTAGGTTTTTTGCAAAAATAGCCCGGTCAATCTGCTCAGCGCGGTATGTGTAGCGCCGCAAGAGCACACCATCCACCGCGATTCCGTACTTAGATAGCCCTTTGGAGATCTCAGATTGAGCAATTACTATCTGCGTTTCTCGCAACTTCGGATCGTAAAATTTTCCGGCCGGAAGCTGCCCCAAGGCACGTCTGATTTCGTCGTCCACAACTCGCTTGATGTAGTTTTTCCACTGACTGTCGTCCTTTCCGATATTGGTAATTAGATCAACCGGGCCGCCGTGGGATTTATCTTCGGCCGGACGGTCATAGAACCGATATAATAACGAGAGATCGACATCGACAACCGCTCCATCGGTGGTGTTAATCTCTAAGCTATTAAAAGATCCGGGAT
>CAZJXY010000140.1:0-8183 GCA_964549925.1 uncultured Bdellovibrionales bacterium
AAACTTTTGAGTAAAGAGACGGTTGTCGGGGTAGTCGGGGCGGGCACGATGGGAAGTGGTATCGCTCAGATTGCAGCAACATTTGGACATAAAGTCATCTTTTGGGATGCAAATTCCGTGGCCCTGAAAAAAGGTCGGGAGGGGATCGAGAAAAGCCTGCTCAAATTGACCGAGAAGGGGAAAATCTCAAAGCAGGACTCAGAAGAGGTACTTTCGCGTATCGAGACGGCAGAGACGCTCGCTTCCTTCTCAAAATGCGGAATAATTATCGAGGCAGTGATCGAAGACTTAAAGATCAAGCGCGAACTTTTTGCCGCGCTTGAAAAGAATGTTTCATCAGAATGCGTTTTTGCGAGTAACACCTCTTCATTATCAATTGCGGCGCTTTCCTCTGCCGTCTCAAATCCTGAACGGGTTATTGGGATCCACTTTTTTAATCCAGCGGTACTTATGCCCTTGGTCGAAATCATTCCCGGCATTAGAACCAATTCGGCGGTTTTGGAAGCTTCGCGTGAATTAATAAACGCTTGGGGAAAAGTTACCGTTATAGCCAAAGACACCCCGGGGTTTATTGTAAATCGAATCGCTCGCCCGTTCTACGGTGAGTCGATTCGAATTCTAGAGGAAGGAATTGCGGACGTTGCAACGATCGATTGGGCAATCAAAGAGATTGGCGGTTTTAAGATGGGGCCGTTTGAGCTGATGGATTTAATCGGAAACGATATCAACTTTGCGGTGACCTCATCAGTCTACGAGGCTTTCTTTTACGACCCTCGCTACCGTCCTTCTCTTACTCAGAAGCGTTTAGTTGAAGCAGGGATGCTTGGGCGAAAGTCTGGACTCGGCTACTACAACTACTCGGAAGGGACTTCTGCTCCTCTGCCAAACAAGAATCGCCAACTTGGACAGCGTATAGTTTCGCGAGTGCTCTCAATGTTAATTAACGAGGCAATTGATGCATTACACCTTGGAATTGCATCAGCCCAAGAGATCGATACGGCCATGACCAAAGGAGTTAATTACCCGAAGGGGTTGCTGCGTTGGGGAGAAGAGATCGGCTTTGCGAATGTGCTTTCAGAGGTTGAACGACTTCGCGAAGAGTACGCTGAGGACCGATATCGAGCTAGTCCATTGTTAAAGCGCTTAGTACGTGAAGGATTTTCTCCTTTTCAGAGACCATGAGCCAAGAATTAAACGCCACAGCACCGGAATTGGCTAAACGCTGCGTTGAGCAGATGCTAAAGTACGATCGTTTCAGCGCCTGGCTTGGAATTGAAGTTTTAGAAGTTCGACCCGGATTCGCTTCGATTCGGATGAAGGTTAGAGAGGAGATGGTTAATGGCTTTGGCGTTTCTCACGGCGGAATTGTATTCTCTTTTGCTGATAGCGCTTTTGCTTTCGCCGCTAACACTCACGGGAGAATTTCTGTCAGCATTGAAAACTCGATCTCCTATCCCGCTCCGGTGAAGGTCAGAGATGTGCTAACGGCGGTTTGCAAAGAGGAAAGTTTAAGCAACAATGTCGGTTTCTATACGGTCTTAGTGACTAACCAAAATGAAACTAAGGTTGGGATGTTTCGCGGTACAGTATACCGAACCAAGAAGGAATTACTTTCTGAGGGATTAAAATGAAGGATGCATTTATCTGTGATGGTGTGCGAACCGCTATCGGAAAGCATACCGGTGCTTTGGCTAAAATGCGAGCCGATGACATGGCCGCGCATGTAATTCAAAATCTCTTAAGCCGGAACCGCTCGCTTGATGCTGCGGCAATTGATGATGTGGTTTTAGGCTGTGCGAATCAATCCGGAGAAGACAATAGAAACGTGGCACGCATGGCGCTGCTTTTAGCCGGCGTTCCGCAAACTGTTCCCGGCGAAACTGTAAATCGCCTCTGCGCTTCCGGCCTCTGCGCGGCGATAAATGCTTCACGTGCAATAAAGTCTGAAGAGGGAGATTTATTTATCACTGGCGGGGTCGAGAGTATGACTCGTGCGCCATTCGTTTTGGCTAAGTCCGAGAGTGCGTTTTCACGCTCCGCTGAAATTTTCGACACATCTTTGGGCTGGCGCTTCGTAAACCCAAAAATGAAAGAACGGTACGGCACGCACTCAATGGGTGAGACGGCTGAGAATGTAGCGGAGCGCTTAAAAATTTCTCGGGAAGATCAGGATAAATTTGCGTTGGCATCTCAGTCAAAGGCAGCTCAAGCTCAAAAATCGGGGAGATTTAAGCCAGAGATTGTTTCGGTCGAATTTCCAAATAAGAGCGGCGCGCCGACTGTTTTCGATACGGATGAATTCCTGCGCCCGGATACGACGATTGACAGCTTATCGAAACTAAAGCCGGCATTCCGCACCGATGGGAAAGGGAGCGTCACAGCCGGAAATTCCTCCGGAATTAACGATGGCGCCGCAGCACTTTTAGTCGCGTCAGAGAGTGCTGTTTCTAAATTCAAACTAAATCCAAGAGCTCGAATCGTTGCCGCAGCAGCGAGCGGGGTTGAGCCGGCAGTAATGGGTCTTGGGCCGGTAGAGGCCGTTCGTAAGGTTTTAAAATTAGGGAAAGTATCGCTCGATCAGATCGCTATAATTGAGCTAAATGAAGCTTTCGCGGCACAGTGTCTTGGAGTAATCCGAGAACTCGGTCTCTCCGATAACGATCCGAGAATCAATCCAAATGGAGGAGCAATCGCTTTAGGACACCCCTTGGGGATGAGTGGGGCAAGACTTCTGATTACAGCCTCTGAAGAGCTTCAGCGCAAAAAGGAGAAGTATGCAATTTGCACGATGTGCGTTGGAGTTGGTCAAGGCGTTGCGGCTTTAATCGAGCGAGTTTAGTAGATCATGGCAAACGTTTTTGAATTTCAGGGCTTCAAACCAGTAATTCATGAAAGCTCATTTATTCACCCCAATGCCACGGTAAGCGGCAATGTAATTATCGGGAAAGATGTCTACGTTGGTCCGGGGGCTGCAATTAGAGGTGATTGGGGAGAGATCATCATTGAGGACGGATGTAACGTCCAAGAGAACTGCACGATTCATATGTTTCCCGGGGTAACAGTTCGACTAAAGCGCAGCGCTCATATCGGGCACGGTGCTATCATTCACGGAGCCGAAATCGGGGAAAACAGCTTGATCGGGATGAATGCGGTAGTGATGGATAACGTCATTATTGGCAGCGGTTGTATTATCGGCGCTCTAACCTTTGTTCCGGCAAAGATGGAGATTCCAGCAAGAAAGGTCGTGGTCGGAAATCCGGCTAAGATCGTAAACGATGTGAGTGATGAGATGCTTGACTGGAAGACCGAAGGGACAAAACTCTATCAAGCCTTACCCAAAGATCTCTACGCTTCGCTAAAACCGTGTGAGCCGCTTCGCGCTGTTCCAGATGATCGGCCGAAGCAGAAAGTCTCTTACAAGACATGGGAAGAAGTTCAGGCTGAACGCTTAAAGAAAAAATAAGATCGGAGAAGATAATGATCCTTCAAAGTTACGTTTCTGGGAAGTGGGTACAGGGAAGCAAGAATTTAAAGCCGTTATTCCATGCGGTGAGCGGAGAAAAGATCGCTGAGATTTCAAGTGAAGGAATTGACTTTCAAACCATGCTAGATCACGGCCGCAAAGTCGGCGGGCCAGCGCTTAGAAAAATGACCTTTCATCAACGCGCCAGGATGCTAAAAGCATTGGCTCAGTACCTTATGGAGCGAAAGGATGAGTTCTATAAACTCTCGGCTGCGACCGGTGCAACCAAAATTGATTCTTGGATCGACATTGAAGGCGGAATCGGAACAGTATTTACATATGCCAGTAAAGGGCGACGCGAGCTGCCTGATGAGCCCTTCCATGTAGAGGGCAAAGCTGAGGTACTATCCAAAGCCGGATCGTTTGTCGGGCGCCATATCTGTGTGCCGTTAGAGGGGGTGGCGCTGCATATCAATGCGTTTAACTTCCCTTGCTGGGGGATGCTTGAAAAGATTAGTCCGACACTCCTTGCGGGTGTTCCTGCGATCGTAAAGCCTGCAAGTCTAACGGCTTATCTCACCGAGCTGATGGTTCGAAGGATAATCGAGAGTAAAATACTGCCCGAGGGTGCTCTACAACTTGTCTGCGGAGGTGTGGGTGACACTTTGAGTCGGCTTACTTGTCAAGATGTTGTGACCTTCACCGGGTCTGCTGGGACCGGTAAGAGCTTGAAGGAATCCTCTCATATTGTTGAAAACTCGATTCGCTTTAATCTCGAAGCTGACTCACTCAACTGTTCAATCTTAGGTGAGGATTCACGTCCCGGCTCTGATGAGTTTAATCTCTTTATAAAAGAGGTAGTGCGAGAGGTAACGGTCAAAGCCGGGCAAAAGTGTACTGCCATTCGCAGAGCGATTGTTCCCGAGAATTTCTCTGCCGATGTAATCAAAGCTCTCTCTGCTGAATTCTCAAAGATAAAATTGGGAGACCCCGCAGTTGAAGGTGTGCGAATGGGACCTTTGGCCGGAAGAGACCAGGTTAAAGAGGTTACTTCCAAAGTCAAAGAGTTAAGCACGGAAAATGAGATAGTTTTTGGAGATCTCGACTCTTTCGAAGCTATCGGTGCAGATAAGACTAAAGGAGCCTTTTGTCCGAGTATCGTAATGCACTGTGCTAATCCTTTAAAGAAACTTGGCGCGCATAATGTCGAAGCTTTCGGCCCGATAACAACAGTAATGCCGTATAAAGGAACAGATGAAGCGATTGAGTTAGCGCGGCTTGGTAAAGGAAGCTTGGTCGGATCAATATTTACTTCAAACAATAAGATCGCAAAAACGCTCGCCCTTGGAGTTGCACCGTATCACGGTCGATTAGTTTTAATAAATCGAGACTGTGCCAAGGAATCAACCGGACACGGCTCCCCGCTTCCGATGTTAGTGCACGGCGGGCCTGGTCGTGCAGGCGGTGGCGAAGAACTAGGCGGAATTCGAGCGGTGATGCATTATATGCAGCGGGCTGCAATTCAAGGTTCACCTACTACTTTAGCTCACATCACCAATGAGTGGAGTAAGGGAGCTCACGAGGAACCTTTCAAAGTTCATCCGTTTAGAAAATATTTTGACGAACTTGAAGTTGGTGAGACTTTTTACACCGCGAAGCGCACCATAACCAACGATGATGTCTTAAAATTTGCCGAACTTAGCGGAGATAGGTTTTATGTTCATCTTGACGATGCTGCCGCCAAAGAATCGATTTTCGGGCAAAGAGTGGCGCACGGGTACTTGGTTTTATCTGCAGCGGCGGGATTATTTGTCGATCCTGCTCCAGGTCCGGTAATTGCAAATTATGGATTAGAAGGGCTGCGCTTTGTAAAACCAGTATTCATCGGGGATACGATCGGTGTGCGCCTTACCTGTAAGCGAAAAATAGCCAAAGACAAACGTGAAGGTGAAGCACCGCAGGGAGTTGTAGAATGGGATGTAGAGGTTACAAATCAAAGTAATGAGATAGTTGCGCTCTATACCATTCTTACCTTGGTAAAAAGATTGGATGGATGAGAGAACGTAGAAACGATATTGTCCGAAAACTAACCATTCAGGCGGCACAGCGATGGAAACTGCACTAGTCATACTCCCAATTCTTGGCGTTCTAGTCATCGGCATCATCAGTCCGGGCCCAAGTTTCATATTAGTCGCACGCACTGCCGTGGCAAACTCGCGAATTGCGGCATTTGCCTCTGCCTTGGGAATGGCAGCAGGTGCTTTTGTGCTAGCATCCGCCGCCTTACTTGGTCTGCATGTAATCTTTCAGCAGATCCCTGGCGCATATCTATTCCTAAAGATCCTCGGGGGATTATATCTTATTTACTTAGCCGTCCGTACGTGGCGCGCTGCCGACAGCGAAATCTTAGTCTCCTCTCGAAACGATTCCGATGACGCAAATGTTGCGCGCCATTTCTTTGCGGCAATTTTGACGATGCTGACTAACCCCAAGGCTGCTCTTCAGTACGGAGTAATCTTCTCGGCCATGCTCCCGCATGAAATAACCCCGGCTATTGCCCTCAGTCTACCAGTTTGTGTATTTGCACTCGAGCTTTCATGGTATGCGATTGTCGCATATGCACTTTCAGCACCAAGAACAAGAGACGCATACCTACGCACAAAGTGTGTGGCCGATCGTATCGCTGGAGCTTTACTCGGTGCGCTTGGAGCCAAGCTCTTAGTGGCTTCACGCTAAGTTTATGTAAAGAACAAAAAGGTTGGATGGGAAAGCTACTTCGTGCTACCAATGCTTCAATGAAAAAGATGTTCTCTGCAATCTGTGCCTCAGCGTTACTATTTGGTTGTAGCGAGACCCAGCCGAATGAGGTTAATTCCGTCGAATCCGTCTTAGTCGATCAACACTCGTATGAACTTAATCTAAATTTCATTTCAGCGCCGCGACCTACAGGTTCAGCTCACTGGAGAGAAGTCAGAGAATCTTCGATTAAGCAGTTTTCCAAACTTGGATACAAAGTCGAGGAACAAAATTATGGAAGCGGTGTGAATGTTATCGCCATAAAGCAGGGCGATGGTTCTCTTAAAGGGAGTATCATCGTCTCTGCCCATTACGACTCAACTCAAAACTGCCCTGGAGCGGATGATAACGCCAGCGGAGTAGCTGCAGTGCTTGAGGTCGCAAGGCTTCTTTCAAAAGGTAATTTCCAACGAGATCTTGTACTAGCGCTTTGGGACGAGGAAGAGATCGATTATGTAGGATCTCGCGCCTATGCAAAGGCGGCTAAGGCTCGCGGCGAAGAGATCCATCTTGCGATTGTTTTTGAAATGATAGGTTTTACTAGTGATCAGCCGGGCTCGCAAAAAGTCCCCCAAGGACTCGAGCAGATTTTCCCAAATGTTCCTTCGTTTCTCACTGAAAGAGAGGGTCGGGGTGATTTTATAGCCTTAGTTTTTAACAAAGGCGCGGAGGAGTTAGTTTCTCCATTGTTGAGTTCCGGTAAATCACATGGCTTGCCAGCTTTAGGTTTGGCTGTTCCGGATCAGTTGCTCACTCATCCAGGAATACAAGATCTAAGACGCTCTGATCATTCCTCGTTTTGGGATGTTGGCGTCCCGGCTGTTATGATCACTGACACCTCGGAGTTTAGATATCCGGCCTACCATTGCCGCAATGGCTCAGACACAGTCGATAAACTTAATCCGGGATTCACTGCTAAGGTCATTCAAACAACAGCCGATGCGCTAAGAAAAATGCTTGGGGTGGCGTCTAAATAACTGCTGCGTCTCTAACTTATTGATTTTAGTGGGCCTATCTCGCCTATTAAATTTGCATAAATTCATAAACTGACTACCATTAAGCTCTTGGTATAGAGAAGTATGTCAGGACAATTCGACCATTCCACTGAGTCACGCTGGCCATCTGCGCGCGATGTAGAAAAACAGGAAGTTCCGTTTGAATCGGCGCTAATCGGTCCTCCCCGCGAATTTAGCGGAGAGATTACCCCAAAAACTAGAATCGGTTCCTTTATTGTGACTGAATGTGTTGGTCGTGGAGCGTTTAAGTATTGCTATCGAGTACGCGATGAGATTTCGCAGGAAAACCTAGTCCTCTCATTTGGCGACACCGCCGGTGGAGGAAGATATGTGACTCGACAGAGCCCGACTACTTTGGCAAAGAGCCCAAAATCGATTGGTGCAGATGAATGCCCCGCTGAAGTGGTCTTTGTAAGACCAGACGGCATTAGAATTGATTTCTTTGAACTTCATGAAGTTGATTCATTGATTGAGGATGAAGCTTCGAAATTGAAGCAGTGGGCTAGAATTCCAAAAGGTCCTGCTCAAAAAGTTTCGTTTGTGGAACTTGCTAGTCCGGCTCTTATTCCAATTGCCGAGCGCCCTGTTTTGGTAACCAAATTTGCAGAGGGCGAAACGTTAAGGGAGAAGTTCCGTGCATTAGAGGGAACATCGAGATCGTGGTCGAGAGAGATGATTACCATTCTTGGCCAGTTTGTCGAGATCGCCAAATGCCTTGAACGCGGGGAAAAGTTAGGTCTATACCACGGTGATTTGAAGCCAGAAAATATCGTCATCGCTCCTGATGGCAAAGTGACCCTACTTGATCCGGGCGGGAAGATTCATGATAAGAAAGTGATCATTACAACCCCGCTATACAATCCCTACTTACTTGAAAACTCAAAGGCAGATGTGATGGGAAAGGGGGT
>CAZJXY010000141.1:0-8091 GCA_964549925.1 uncultured Bdellovibrionales bacterium
GGTTTGTGCAGCCGGAAGCGAGCGTGTCGGCTTGGAGCGCTGGCACACCCGAGGAAGTCCGACTTTGTGCCACATTTCTCAAAGCCCAACTGCAGGGCTTTGCTGCAACCGCCCTCGAGCAGGGGTGGATGGATCAGTCGACCCTTGAAGAGGTAGCTGCCGAAATAGATCGATGGGCTAGTCGCCCGGACGCGCTCTACGTGGACACATATTGCGAAGCGATTGGTTATTTGAGTACGCCGTAGGATAATTTCGGCCGTTACCTCCTAGCAACGAAGCACTACCCTCACCGATAGGTTCTGCTATAGTCCATATTCTTTAAAACCTAGGTGAATCGATGCCGCACTTTATTCTCGAACACTCCTCCAATATCCTGGAAAGTCCGGTCACCACTGACCTATTGCGAAGCCTCCACACCTTGCTGGTTGATTGCGGTCCTTTCAAGTTAGAAGACATAAAGAGTCGGGTTCATTGCCATCAAGTTTACTGTGTGGCCGACGGCTCAAGCGATACTGCGTTCGTGCACTTACAGTTGGCTCTCCTTCCAGGCCGCTCCGAAGATATTAGGCGCAGCGTAAGCGAGCGACTGCTTGAGTTTCTCAAACGCTCATTTTCACAAAGCCTTGAGTCTTTATGCTGTTCACTTACGGTTGAATTACGTGAGCTCGATAAAAATACCTACCAGAAATTTACCAGTGGTAAATTATAATTCCAGCCGCAGTCCTTATTGCAATTGACTTAAATCTACGCTTGCCAGAGACTTTAGCTAAATGAAAGACGGAATCCGCCGCAAATTAATCGAGAAAGCGATCAATGTTCGTTCGGTCGTTGACGGACGATCTCCAGCGCGACTTCTACTTACTGAGGGTGATGACGAGCGGGTAAGATCCGCTGCACAAAAATTACATACGCTTGGTGTGGCACGAGTGACATTAGTCAGTACTGAAAAGGGGAAATTTGACGCACCGTTTGAAGCGATTTCGGTGATAAATCCAAGTACTAGCCAAAAAATTACTCAATATGCAGAAGAGCTTTACAACTTGAGAAAATCAAAGGGTCTTACTCTCGAAGAGGCGCAAGGGTTAGTTAAGACACCGCTTGGCTTCGGCGCAATGGCGCTGCGCCAAAAAGATTTTGACGCTGCAGTCTCCGGAGCTGTTCATACAACTGCTGACGTTTTTAAGATGGGAGCCCAAATTCTAAAAACAAAGCCGGGAGTGAAGTCGGCTTCGAGCTTTTTTTTGATGATTCTTAGTGACGGAAAGGTTGTTACTTATGCAGACTGTGGGGTTATAGCTTACCCAAACAGTGAAGAGCTTTCTGATATCGCGATTAGTTCAGCTGACAGTCATCTTAAATTAACAGGAGAAGATCCGCGGGTGGCGCTGCTCTCGTTTTCTACTAAGGGTTCTGCTGAGCACGAACGCGTGACGTTGGTGCGGGAGACTTTAAATTTAGTTCAGAAGAAGCGACCAGATCTAAAGGTCGATGGAGAGCTGCAATTTGATGCGGCATTTTTGCCTGATGTTGCAAAGCGAAAAGCACCGGATAGTTCGGTGGCAGGAAATGCAAATGTCTTTATCTTTCCGAATTTGGACGCTGGTAATATCGCTTACAAAATTACCGAGAGAGTAGGGGGAGCGATGGCACTTGGTCCCATTCTTCAAGGACTATCTCGTCCATGGATGGATCTTTCGAGAGGATGTAGTGCTGAGGATATTGTTCTTGTCTCAGCCATCGCAATTTTAATGGGGGAGGCTTAAGCCCTCCTGAATTTTTTGATCTCAACTCCCATATCGCTTGGACCAAATCCCATTGGAAGCAACCTAACAATCGAGGTGAGAATAATTTTTTGTTTGTCAGTGCTGCAAAGAATTATCGGAATATCTTTTTGACCAAGTTGTGCGCTTTCAAATAACGACTGTCTGCAACTTCCGCACGGTGCCGTTGGAGTGTCTACTTCGTAATCGTCTCCCCTAGTGATCAAGGCCATACTCTTAAAGGTCCTATGACCCATGGCATTCGCCCTAGATAGCGCACTTCTCTCGGCACAGACGGTTGACCAAGATGCGTTTTCAACATTTGAGCCGGTTATTATCTTACCGTCAGAAGTGAGCAATGCCGCCCCGACATAGAATCGAGAATATGGACAATATGCAAGCTCCATAGCCTCTGCGGCTGCATCTACTAATTTACGTTGGGTCGGGGTAAGATTTTTATATGTAGTTCGCTTCATAGAAGAGATAGTATAAGCAGAAAGTCTCGTATTGAAAGGATAAAGTTAATAAAAGTTTAGCTCAGGTCCAATATGTTTACGGTTTATGAAAATTCCAAACAATTCGAACTGGTAAATGCGCGTGCAAAAGAATGCTTAAGTTCGGTCTTAAGCGGGATTGCCCCCAGCCAGCGCGAAATTAATGTGCCTCGGGATGAGACCCTATGTGATCATCTCCACACAGATGGCGTCTATCTCTTAAGGAGCGGATTTCTGCGCTATGAGCGAGAGGGGCGATTACTTTTTTTTGTCGAAAGCGGCGAGCTAGTTGGTTGGGGAGAACATTTTCATGCTCCGGGGGTGAGAGTGTATTCCGATTTTGCTGTGGTAGTTGATAAATTCGATCGGCAAAAATTTTTCCAGTCAGTTGAATCTCCCTCCAAAGTTAAGCTTTGGAATCAGTACGTTACCTTCACTCTTGAGCAAATGTGTCTAATTCTTAGCCAGGTAGTTCCTCAGGATGTAAAGATCGAACCTGAGTTGAGGCAGGTCGAGGCCGGACAAGTTTTAATTGTCGAAGGTACAACGCCGAACGAAGTCTTTACTTTGTTAAATGGTGAGGCTGATGTCTTTAAGGGAGACGTTAAAGTCGGATCAGTACTAAACGGGGAAATTTTTGGTGCTATGGCAGCCGCTACCGGGATGACACGCAGCGCCTCGGTTGTAGCACGCACCGATTGTCTTGCTATGGTAATTCCTAAGGAGCACTTCCTTGAACTTACAAAGACGCATCCTCATACGGTACAGAAGTTAATTGAGGACATGTCTCGAATAATCGTCTCTCAAAACGAAAAGATCGTTAATATGACTCGAGCCTAAATTGCATTACTGTTACGTGCTTTGAGGGATTTTGTTCCGACCCATCAACACAGTTACTCTGACTTCCTTTTCGGTCAAGTTTAAAGGTACGCGGCGGTCTGCGACTTCTTTACCATTAATCTCAACTTTGCTTACGCCGCTCTCAACCCCATCCGGATTCTCTACACAAATATGATAAGTCGTCTCAGCGCGCTTCATCGTCATCTCAAAACTTTTCCAACCAGATGGGATACAAGGCTGTACTGTAAAATATTGATGATGACATTTGAGCCCAAGAATATATTCGAGACCGGCTTGGTGCAGCCAGCCGCTTGACCCGGTGTACCAGCTCCAACCCGCTCTCCCTTCGTGTGGGGAAACTGAGTAAACATCTCCGCAGGTGACATAAGGCTCCCCTTTGTAAATAGCAATTGATTCGGGAGAGTCGGCATGTGAGATCGGATTAATATAGTCAAACAGTTGGTGCGCTTTCGTACCTCTCCCCAACATTGCGGTAGCAATTACAGCCCAAACTGCGGCATGAGTATATTGACCCCCATTTTCTCGAATTCCGGGGAGGTAGCCTTTAATGTAACCAGGTTCCAACTTACTCTTATTAAATGGCGGAGTAAGTAGCAGTAGAATTCTATTTTTGTCGTCGACGAGTCGTTTATACAAAGAATCCATCGCCTGCAGCTGTCGCTCGGATTTTCCGGCTTCAGAGATAACGCTCCAGCTCTGAGCAATAGAATCGATTTGACATTCATCATTTGCTTGACTTCCAAGCGGAGTGCCATCGTCAAAGTATGCGCGGCGGTACCATGCGCCATCCCAAGCGTGCTCTTCAATCGCTTTTAGCAGCTCTTCCGCATGGCGCCGATATTCCTTGGCGCGATAGTTATCCTTTCTTTCCGCACAAATCTCACTAAACCAGACCAGGTTCTGATATAAAAACCATCCTAACCAAACACTTTCTCCTTTTCCGCCTACGCCGATCTCATTCATCCCGTCGTTCCAGTCCCCACCGCCCATCAAAGGTATTCCATGCGGTCCGAATTTGAGTCCGTAGTCTAAAGCCAAGACACAGTGGTTGTATAAGCTCTCTTGTTGATGGGAGACATGCGGGACTATATAAGTCTCCATCTGATCCTTCTCGAGTAACGGACCATCGATGAATCCTATATCCTGATTTAAAATCTCAGAGTCGCCAGTCATCTTAATGTATTTGTACACCAGGTACGGCAACCAAAGATAATCGTCAGAGATTCGAGTGCGTACGCCCCTTCCGGTTGGCGGATGCCACCAGTGCTGAACGTCTCCCTCGACAAACTGTCTCGCTGCAGAACGAAGAATCTGCTCCTTTGCAAGTTGCGGATGAGTGGAGAGGAAGGCAAGAGTATCTTGCAATTGATCCCTAAATCCATAAGCTCCACCGCTTTGGTAGAAAGCGGAGCGCCCTAAAATTCGACAGCCTAAAGTTTGGTATAGAAGCCATCCGTTGATCAGTAAATCAAATTTTGGATCGGGTGTTTTCACTTGGACGGACCTAGTGATACTGGCCCAATGTTCTTTGACCTTATCCAATTCAGATTGCTGCACGTTGGGGAGGCGGTATCGCGCGGCCGATGTGCGGGCCTCTTCAATCGATCCGGAGTCAGAGATAAAAAAGCTTACGGTTTTCTCAACACCTGGATCAAGGGTTACGGCAACTTTAAGCACGGCGCAAGGATCAAATCCGGCGCCGACTTTCCGAGAAAGTTGGACCAGTTTTGAAAAGGAGGCCAAGCCAGAGCGAGGCGTTACTCCTGTTGCGCCGCCGTCGTCCAAGGCGCGCGGTGAAGCAAGCGTGCGGTTACGGCCTAAGAACTCAGATCGGCTAGCTGTATATGAGCTGATATCTCCAGTCGATCCAATCGATGTAACCCGTCCGGCAAACTCGTTATTATAGTGGTTTACGGCGGTGAGAATTTTAGCCTTGGAATCATATGCCGTAACTACCTGAGCGAAACTCTGCTCGCGCAATATTCCCAGGACTAATTCTACATAGAAATAAAGTTCCAGTCGGCGGGGTTGATCGTCTAAGTTCTTAAGCTGCAAAGACAGCCACTTTACGCGCTCCTTAGTCGACCCGGAGACCGTCAGTCTACTACTTATATCATTCTGAGACGACGAAAATGTCGAATATCCAAAATGATGCTCAACTTCAAAGTACTCATCGCTCCAAACTGGGAGCGGGGTGGGGCACCAATAACTACCATCTCTACTGTCTCTAATATAGATAATCTCGGAGGGCGGGTCAGAAACCGGATCATTGCTCCAAGCGGTAAGACGATTCTCCCGGCTATTTTCTGACCAGCTGTATCCGCCTCCACATTCGGAGACGATAAACCCGAATTTCTCATTAGAGATAACATTGACCCAGGGAAGTGGAGTCATGCGAGAACGATTAACGCAGATCTTATAGCCGAGTGAGTCGTCTAAGAATCCACCATAGCCATTAAAGTGCTTAACATTCATGCTCGGCGGGGCAGCGGGTTTTTTACGCTCTAAGGAGTAAGTTGTTGATTCAAGATCGCGCATTAGATAGTCGATAAGGCCGCGGCGCTTAACCAATGTTTCGTCAACTTCATCTAGCACTTCAAGCTGCTTGGCGAGTGGCCCCTTGTCGCCGCCCAGAATCACTCGCGCCACTGCTCGGAAAAGAGCGCGATCGTCGCCGGAAAGATCGGCGTTGTTTTTAATAAACACACCTCCATTGACATTCAGGAAGTGCCCTGAAGGTCTGGAGCGCACCAACGCTTCAATGTCATTGGTGAACTGCTGCATGTATACATCCGGATATTCATTGAGAATTACCAAGTCGAAGGTAATCTTTCTTTCCCGCAGGTATTCTTGCGCAATCAGCAGCTCAAGCACGATTTTGATCTGCTCCGGCTCGGAGAGTCTAACCAAAACGATCGGATAATCGCCGGAGATTCCGAACTTCCACAGTCCAGATTGACCCAAGCGGTTCTGCATTATTGATGGGCCATCGGCTCTCAATTTTTCAATTTGGAAATAGATCGTGTTGGCTAAGCGCTGGAAGATGCGGCTCTGGCTTGCCGCGGATTGTTCATGCCGCAGTTCAATGTTACTTCTAGTCCACGCCATTTCGAAAGCGCGATTGATTGAAAGATTGTCATGATAGAGCTCGGCTAAAAATTTAATCTCGTCTCTCTTTCGTGACGCAGCGGTAACAAAAGATACAGTCTCTGAAGAAAGTGGAGCAAGTTCGACGCGGGTGCGAAGTGACATCACCGGATCAAGGACTAAACCGATCTCGCCTTTTTTATTTCGAAGTTTAGGATCGAGCGCAATCGCATCGTGAATTGTTCGTCCACGCCCCAAAAATCCTTCCCGGCTAGTTTCATAGTGGGTCTTGTCCCAACAAACTCGCATCGAAAGCATGTGCAACAGATAAAGTTGCTTATCGTGCGGGGAACGTGGGCGACGACTGAGTAATATTGCATCAAAGTCAGGCAGAGCCTCTGACTCGATGAACATCTTCGAAAATGCAGGATGAGCGCCATCGGCTCGGGCTGAAGCCATGGCGACTTCGGCGTACGAAATAACCTCCAAATTACGAGGGGAGTTTGCAAAATTTCTCAGACTTACTCGCCTGATCTCGACATTATCCTCAGGGGAGACAGTGATCTCCATTTGCGTGCCGATATCAAAGTCTCTACGCCGAAATTCGACTTTATCAGGAGCAAACGTGACTTGATACGTATCAGGATCTGTGCGAGTGGGTTGATACCCGACGGACCAAATTTGATTAGTGTCTATGTCGCGGATGAAAATGTATGTTCCCAGAGCATTGGCGAGTGCATCTTCACGCCAACGATTTAGTAAAATGCCTCCTTCGATCGCACTAAAACCACTCCCGGCGTTATCCACCATGACCGAGTATCGGCCGTTGGATAAGACCCAGGTCCGAGGTACCTCGGTGTGCGCCGTGGTCAATACTTCGACCATCTCTTCTTTCTTATGCGCTTCCTCACGCTCCAAGTAAGAAAGCTCAGCTTGATGCGGTATGGTTATTGCGACCCGATCGGGGAATTTCTCGTGCAGTAAGAGCTCTGTGGCACGAATGCGGAGATCGCGATGAAAGCGCTCTTGAATTATTCCGCTGTTTAGCAAATTATTTAGTGCCACTAATGTCATGCCTTGGTGATGAGCAAGGTAAGATTTTACCACGTGATATTTCTCTCCGGCGCTCAATCGATCGGTAGTAAAATCAACTGCTTCATAGTAGCCGTAAGCCCCACGTAATTCGTGTTTGTCCAGCGCAGGAATGTTCTTAATTGCTGCTGCCGGATCGACGATCATAGCCAAGAAGGTCGAGTACGGTGAAATTACCAAATCTTCAGAAAGCCCGCGTTTTAGCCCCAGCCCAGGAACACCGAAGGCGTGGTACTGATAAGTCTGCTCGAAATCGACACCGCCATATCCTGACTCCGAAACTCCCCAAGGAACCCCTCTTGATCTGCCGTAAGCCACCTGGGCCTTCACTGCTGAGCGGCAAGCTTGGTAAAGTAAGGTTCCAGGATAGTCCTTAGTAACAAGCAGTGGCATCAGATATTCGAACATCGTAGCACTCCAGGAGAGCAGAGTCTTTCCGCCTGGTGTATCGGTCAGTCCCCGACCGAGTAGAAACCAGTGTTCCTGAGGAATCTCTCCTTTAGATATGGCAACTAAGCTTGCTAGTCGAGCCTCTGAGGCAAGGAGATCATAATAGGATAGATCCATCCTTGCGTCCTGCACATTGTATCCGATTGAGAAAAGCTTTTTGGTTTTGTCGAAAACAAAGGCAAAGTCCGTTTCAGAGACGATCTTCTCACATTGGGAAGCCAATTTACGGATAACAGCCGCACAATTATCAACGGCCTCTACACTCTGTTTGATCTCACCACGCCATTCCTTCAAAAAGCTCTGGCACGAGCTGTCAAGAATCACGTCCTGGGCGAGAGTCGTGAGCT
>CAZJXY010000142.1:0-8061 GCA_964549925.1 uncultured Bdellovibrionales bacterium
TCCCCCTCGCTGACCGTAATGTTTGCGAGGTTACTATAAAGAGAAACTAAACCAAGACCGTGGTCAATTGCGACCGTCCTTCCATATACCCCCAGGTTATCGGAAAAAATCACGACACCGGAATTGGCTGCCACTACTTTTGCTCCGGGAGAAGAACGGATCTGGTACTCAAGAGCCTGTCGCTCAGCAATCAGTCTTTCACCAAGTTTATACTTTATATCGTCTCCAAATTTGACGGCATCGGAACCACCCTGCTTTGTAAATGATCCATCCCAGATCTTTTCATATCGATAGTTGTTTGAGAGCAACGATGTTATCTGGTCGGTATTAAATTGGCGCAGCCTTCCATTGATATAAGAAAATTCCTCTACCAGTCTTTCAATTGTTCCTTTTGGCGTAGTCAGAGCAAAGGTCTTTCCACTGATCTCTTCTTCGAGTTTTTTAACCACGCCGAGATTGGCCTGGAATAATTCGGAAACATTCGAGCGCAAAGACTCCTCGCTTAAATTAATAGTCACATTGGCCTGAGAGCGTGGTCGCACGGTATTGTAAAATTGGGTAGATGTAGCGTTTCCTACAGCATCTTCGGCAAATACGGAAATCTTCAAGTTATTCAAGGGCTGATTTAAATCGATTGCGTAGAGCGCTACGTAAAGCGAATCATCCGTAAAAGCAGGATCCAGACCCTTAGCTTTAAATCCCTCAAATGTCCGATTTCCAACGCGCACTCCCGAGATCGCTAGAGATTCGTCAAACGCTTTGTAGAAAACAAGTTGAGAGCCGCCAACTCTAGCATTGTGCTGTGAGGTAAGTACCTCGACGCTGGGTTTTCTATAATCAACCTCTAGTTGTGCGGTCTCTTCAGTGGCATTTGACCAGAAACTCTTGTCGAAGGCCCGCACTTCAATTCTAACCATTCCCTCTTCTAACTTACTGGCGACACCAGGAAACTTGTAGTAAATTGTTTGTTGATGTTCTCCCGAAAGTTGCTGCCTCAAGACTTCCCTACGGTTACCTTTCTGTTCGGTTCTAATCACAATTTCATCGAGACCGGCATCCCGATCAACCATTTGTACGGTTACTGTTACTGGGGCAATTCCAATACCGCGGGCTTTGCTCAAGACAACCTTGATCTCGGGCGGAGTTCTTTCGATAAAACGATGAACTTTGGGATAAATATCACTCCATCCTAGATAAGCGATGGGAATCAGCGCTGCTACTACGGCCACGATGATAAATAGGAGCACCCGTTTCATGATAACTTTTTATAGCCCTCCACCACCTTTAACAAGGGATGGATCTAGTCTTTCAGTCATAAACACCTTTAAGCGCTCCTTGATTCGAGCTTCGATTTGTCGAACCCGCTCTCGGCTGATATTAAACTTGAGCGCCAAATCCTCTAGGGTAGCCTTTTCCTCTCCGAGAAGCCTTTCGTGAAAAATGGACCTCTCCCGGGGGTTTAATGTGTCTGTAAACTCATCGAAGCTTCGCTTGATGATCTCTTGAATCTCTTGTTTTGCCACTAAGTCTTCAGCCGATGCTTGTTCAGCAGGTAATAAGGCATATAAATTGCTCTCTCCCTCGTTCTCATTGACCGGAGCATCGGCGCTCAAGTCGGACGATCCCAGCCTTTGTTGCATCTCAAGCACTTCACTTTCCTTAACATCCAATCGATTGGCTAGCAGTTTGGCTGTCGGATAGAACCCTTCGCGCTCAAGTTTCTCCTTTTCTTTTTGCAGATTGAAAAACAGCTTTCTTTGGGCCTGTGTGGTTCCGATTTTAACCATGCGCCAGTTTGCGATTAGATAACGGATAATGTACGCCCTAATCCACCAGGTTGCGTAGGTCGGCAGCCGCACATCTTTAGACGGGTCATAATTTTTAACTGCCTCCATCAGCCCGATATTACCTTCCTGCACCAAGTCCAAAAGGTTTCGAGTAGCTCTCTCATACTCTCGTGCGATCAATACGACTAAGCGTAGATTTGATGTCACAAGACGGTAAGCTGCCTGGATATCCCCATGCTGGCGATAGCGTAAAGCAAGCTCTTTCTCCTCTTCTCTGGAGATGGGTGGATACTGTCTGAGTTCGGTAAGGTAGGCTTGTAGCGCGTCATATCGAACGACATCTGATGAGCGATCATCATCCTCATCCTCTTGAGTCTCGATTATCGGCGTAGCGTTGGCCGAATCAGCAAATCCCACGATACCGTCTGGCTTAATCTCGTCGGACTCTGCCGTCTCTGTTTCGCTCGGCTCCTCAGCTGGAAGAACTTCCACCTCTGGTGCAACGACCGGATCCTTCGGGTCACCGCTGTTTTTCGCAGTGTCTTTTTTGGTCCGTCCCTTTTTGCCCTTAATCTTACTCAAGATAATTCCAAAATTCCGAAAGATTTTCAGCGGTTAGCAATAAACAAACTTTCGGAAAACTTCAAGTTATCTTGCTAAGTGGCCGAATATTGTCAGTGGAGAGAGCTTTTTAGCCAAAATTTGTATCCGTTCAGGGGTAGTCAAGATTTCGCAGCTCTAACGGCGCGATTTTGCTGCCCAGAGAAAGTTCAACTGCTTCGAGCTTAAACAGGCTGTAGAGGAATTTGTTCGGCAAAATCGCGGCCGCACAAAAATAGTTGGTTACCCCTGAACGGATACCAAAATTTGTACCCGAGTTTTGGTAACAGATAATACAGGAAGAACGATGTCGCGTGTTGGTGACCTACTTGTTCGCTCTGGATTGATAACAGAGCAACAGCTCAACAAAGCCCAAGAGCTACAGCAGACCAACGGAGGGGTTCTTGCTTCACATCTGGTGAGTCAAGGATTCATCGCCGAAGAAGCTCTACTCGAACTCCTAAGTAAACAGTACGGCGTTCCGATCGTACAACTTACAGATTATCAAATCAAAGCCGAGACTGTTCAACTTGTGCCGCACGATATTGCAGCGAAGCATCAGCTTGTGCCCCTCGTACTAAACGACAGTGTGTTGACAGTGGCTATGGCCGATCCGACCAACATTACCGCGCTGAATGATGTAAAATTTATCACCGGCCATGATATTCAAGTAGTCTTGGCCTCGCTCGGGGAGATCAAGCACGGGATCGAGCGGCATTACGAAGGCAATGTTTCATACGACAGCATAATCGAAGACTTAGATGAAAATGTCGAGGTTGTTGAAACCGATGAAAATATCAACGTATCGGAGTTAGAAAAATCTACAGAGGATGCGCCAGTTGTAAAGTTGGTAAACGCTATCATGACCGATGCTGTTAAGAAGGGAGCTTCGGATATCCACATTGAGCCTTATGAAAAGCACTTTAGAGTGCGCTTCAGAATTGACGGAATTTTATACGAAATCATGAAACCGCCTCTGAAATTGAAGAACGCCATTACTTCGCGGGTCAAAATTATGGCCGACCTTGATATTGCCGAGCGCCGCTTGCCTCAAGATGGGCGGATAAAGCTTAAACTAGGCAAGACTCGAGAGATGGACTTTCGGGTTAACGTACTCCCAACACTGTTCGGTGAAAAGGTAGTGTTGAGACTGTTGGATAAAGAGAATCTACAGCTCGATATGGAGAAACTCGGCTTTGATGCTAAGCAGAATAAAGTGTTCAAGGACGCGATAGACAAACCGCATGGAATGGTGCTTGTAACTGGACCCACAGGTTCGGGAAAGACAACGACGCTCTATTCTGCTCTCGCTGAGTTAAACAAAACTACGACAAACATATCGACGGCTGAAGATCCGGTTGAGTTTAATTTGCCGGGTATCAATCAAGCCCAAATGCATGATGATATCGGGTTCAATTTCGCCGCAGCTCTGAGAGCCTTTTTGCGACAAGACCCAGACGTGATCATGGTTGGAGAGATACGGGATTACGAGACCGCAGAGATTGCGATTAAGGCCTCGATGACCGGTCACTTAGTGCTTTCTACTTTGCATACCAACGATGCTCCTTCGACGATTAATAGATTGCTCAACATGGGTGTCGAGCCTTTTCTCGTTGCGTCTTCAGTCAACCTAATAATGGCTCAGCGACTAGCTCGGCGCGTCTGCTCAGTCTGTGTTGAAGAAGTGAAAATAAATCCAGAAATATTAGTTAATATTGGAATACCCGCGGCAGAGGCCCGGCACATCGTGGTTAAGCAAGGAAAGGGATGCGATAAGTGCGCTGGAACCGGATATAAGGGGCGAATTGCTTTGTACGAAGTTATGCCGATGACCGATGAGTTGCGAGAATACGTGCTCAATGGTGCTTCGGCTGCGGAAATTAAGCGCGAGGCTGCGCGGCTTGGCATGACCACGCTGCGAGGATCGGCTCTACAGCGCTTAAAAGAGGGAGTGACCACAGTAGAGGAGGTATTAAGGGTTACGGCAGCAGATTAATCACTGCTCGCGTGACAAATTGGGAAACTATCGAGAGAAAATAGCGATAGCGTTAATGAGAGCAAAAATTTTAACGGGAGTTAGATATGCCAGTTTTTTTGTGGGAAGGTAAAGACAGTAAAGGAAAGGTCGTAAAGGGCGAGGTTGAAGCACGCGATCAACAGGCTGTATTCAACGTCCTCAAGACCCGTAAAATCGTGGTTAACCCTTCGCGCATCCGGGAAAAAGGAAAAGGGCTTGAGATGGAGATCAAGATTCCCGGATTTGGCCCAAAGGTCAAACATAAAGATGTTGTGATCTTTACTAGACAGTTTGCCACGATGATTGACTCCGGTCTGCCTATCGTTCAGGGATTAGATATTCTCTCAAAACAGCACGAAAATAAGGCCTTTAAGGCGGTTCTGGCCGGAGTTAAGGAGACCGTGGAGACCGGCGGCACGCTGGCCGAAGGTATGGGGAAGTTCCCAAAGGCTTTTGATAATTTATATGTAAACATGGTTCAAGCTGGTGAGGTTGGCGGTATTCTAGATACGATCTTGGATCGCTTGGCGATTCACATGGAAAAAACCATGAAGTTAAATCGTGAAGTCAAGACGGCCATGATTTACCCATCCGTTGTCGTTGCCGCCGCGGTTATCGTTACTACGGTACTCTTGGTCTTCGTTATTCCAACTTTCGCTGATTTATTCTCTGAGTTTGGTGCTGCTTTACCGTTACCAACACAACTTGTGATCGATCTTTCAAATTTCTTAGTGAACAACTGGTTTATAGTTTTTGGATCAGCTGGAACACTGATGGGCCTATTCTTTAGGTTTGCCAAAACCGAGCGAGGGAAGGAGGTCTTGCATCCAATTTTTCTAAAACTTCCCGTATTCGGCGATCTTATAAAGAAAGTCTCGGTTGCTCGATTCTCGAGAACCTTAGGCACTATGATTAGTTCCGGAGTACCGATCCTTGATGCGCTCAACATCTGTGCAAGAACTGCGGGTAATAAGATCGTTGAACGGGATGTAATGCGCGCTCGTCTGGCGATTTCCGAAGGTAAGTCGATCATTGAGCCGCTCTCTGAGTCGACAATATTTCCGGGAATGGTCGTGCAGATGATAGCTGTTGGGGAGCAGACCGGGGCTTTGGACGCGATGCTTTCTAAGATAGCCGACTTCTATGAAGATGAAGTAGATAATGCCGTTACAGCCCTTAAGCAGCTAATCGAGCCCGTAATGATTCTATTCCTAGGGGTAACAGTCGGAGGACTCGTTATCGCTATGTACCTTCCGATCTTTAAGATGGGATCGGTTGTTGGGTAGGGATCGCCGGCGCAATAGGTTGGGATCTTGCGCCTTCGTTCCGCTATGCATCGATATTTGAATAGGTTGTGATGAACGATAAAGTGGACCAGCAGCGGTCAGGCGGCGCTCTCGTATGGAAAGATAACGAGGTCGGATGGTTAATCTTAATCCGATGCATCGTATTAGTACCACTGTTAGTTGCTGCAACTCTAACCGTACTCAGCACCACTAGTACTCGGCTAGGAGCTCTCACTCTTTCAGTGCCTATGGTTGTAATGGTCGCCTTTTCTGTTCTCAGCTGGTTTTGGCGCAGGCAGCATATTCCAACGCGAAGGTTCGCATATCTTCAACTATACTCGGATGTTATCTTTATATCTTGGATAATTTATTTAACCACCGGCCCGCTTAGCCCGTTTCTTTTCCTCTACATGCCGATTGTAATGGCGGCAGCGATCATTCGAACTAGAGTCGAAGCTTTAGTAATGACTTCGGTGATCGGAGTTATTTATAGCTCTCTTTCATGGGCAATGATCACTGGTTGGTTGCCCGCTCTAAGTCTCGGGGTTGAGTCCTTAATCCCGCCAGGGGGAGCGTTAGTTCAAATACTCGGACTACTTTCAGCGATGTCTCTGGTGGCCATCGGAACCAGCTTCTTAGTGCAACGGATTAAGACCGGTAATCTCCTGGTACGTAGCTCACAGGAAAGGATCTCAGAGCTTACCTTAAAGCATCGTGAGTTGTTCGATCAACTGCCAGAAGGGGTAGTTACAACTAATCTTGATGACGCAGTCACGGCGATTAACGCAGCCGCTGAAACACTCCTGCAAATTTCCCAGGCTGACTTTGTAAGTCGCCCGCTCACCGAGCTTATGGCACATCTTTCGGTTGATTGGCCTGAGTCTGGCGGTACGACTGAGAGAGAGGGGCAGCGCGAATTTACAATTCATCACGATACGAATTTAGCTCCGCTGCAGGTGGTCTATCACAACCGGCCACTTTTAAACATTGCGGGTCAGCGCACAGGATTTATTTACGTATTTCAGGACATAACCAGACTTCGCTCCGTCGAGGGTCAACTGGAAATGCAGGAGCGCATGGCGCGACTGTTGGCTGAGGAGAATAAGATCCCAGGTCATAAAGTTGCGAAATTTGAAGCCTTCATCGGCAACTCAAACGTAATGCGTTCGATTTTCGACCTAATTGAACGAGTCGCCAAAACCGACGCCACGGTACTAATTACCGGTGAATCTGGAACGGGTAAGGAATTGGTGGCAAAGTCAATTCATGCCCTAAGCGGGAGACATAGCGGACCTTTCGTTGCAGTAAACTGCGGCGCGATACCAGAGACTCTTCTTGAGAGTCAACTCTTTGGTCATAGGCGTGGATCGTTCACCGGAGCCGATTCCGACTTTAACGGCTTTTTTCGCCAAGCCGAAGGCGGCACTTTGTTTTTGGATGAGGTTGGGGAAATCCCCCTTCAAATGCAAGCTAAATTGCTGCGCGCAATTCAAGAAAAGGTCGTTAGGCCAATTGGCGGGGAGAGGGATATTCCAGTAAATGTTCGTATAATTTCAGCGACCAATCGAAACCTGAAAGATGAGGTGCGAGTCGGGCAGTTCAGGGAGGATTTTTACTATCGCTTGAACGTGGTCAATATCCCACTTCCCCCTTTGCGGCAACGCAGAGAGGATATTCCACCACTGATTAACGCTTTGTTGAAAAAGTTTGTGATTGCAGACGAGAAGATCACCATTAGCCCTCAAGCTATGCAGGCACTCGTAAACTACGATTACCCCGGTAATGTTCGTGAATTGGAGAACATACTAGAGCGAGCAATCGTATTGGGAGGGAATGTAATCTTACCCGAGCATTTGCCTACAACTTTGACTGACTTGAAGGGAGAGTCAGCTACGGTCTCTGAGACGCGAATTATTGTAGACCCAGAGCTTGAGCTTCCGATTGATTTGGAGGTCTTAATTAGCGGGATAGAGAGACGCTATTTGCAGGCGGCGTTAGTTAAGTCGGACGGAGTTAAAAAGAAAGCCGCTGAACTTCTTGGAATAAACTTTCGCTCGCTCCGGTACAGGCTGGACAAGTACGGTATGGACTAGTGACAAAAATTGTCCAAATGACAATTTGTGCCTAGGCTAGAGCCCCAGCTCGATGCCCTAAGTCCTTGATATTACTTAAATTAACATAAGATCTAAATTTTTTTTAATTGGCATCCGATTTGCTCAGTAGGGGAGCGGGTACTATGGAGGCTTTGCCGTGTATGCGGTCAGTGCCTTTACGGTGCCAAAGGTAGGTCCGAAGGTTTTTGGGGCGTTACCTGTTCACCACAATAAAACGGTTTAATCTCTTATTCGAGGAGAGAGACAATGAGAAAAGA
>CAZJXY010000143.1:0-8044 GCA_964549925.1 uncultured Bdellovibrionales bacterium
GCTACCAATCCGACCAGCATCGTATGAATCGTAGAAATGTAGAATCCGCGCCAGTTTGCCGTAATCTCGGCTTGAAAATAAAGCCGAGCGCAAACCACTAGAATGATAAAAATGATAAAAGCTAAGAGACGCTTGTTATAGGAGTTAGCTTCGCCCATCCCCAGGACGGTAGCACTACTTAAGCCGCCAAATCTAGACTAGCGCAAAAGATTCAAGCGCTCTTGAATCTCTTCTGGTTTACCCTCGTAAGTTCGCAGGCTTTCTTGGAGCGAGAGGGGGTCTAGGTCGAGATGCAAGCACACCCAAGCAAAGCTGAACGGGCGCTTTGGGGTCAACTGGCCAAATAACCATTGACGTGCGCTTCTAATCTCATGACGATCACAGTGCGCAGTTCCGAAAGCGTCACAGATCGCTCTGGCGAGTACTGCTGCTAGTAGGTTTCTTTCGGGTTTAACTGGGGACTGTAAAAGTTGCTCGTCTGCGCCATCTGGCGAGAGCTTATTTGCTGCGTTTGAGCCTCGCATATTTTATTTGTCCTCGAATCGTTACTATAAAGTTTTCAAAAAGGAGGGGAAGTTAAGCCGAAAACCACTTTACTTTAACATAAATAAAGCTTTTAGCGACTTAAAGTAAAAGAGTCAACGTACTATTTGATAGGAGAGTAATATTACTATCACCCACTGCCGAAACCGCTTTTATGCGCCGATCTGATGTTTTAACTCCTAGAACAAGAGTTTGTATTCGAGTTGACAATGTAATTTCTGTACCATATCATCCCCACCTTAATTTTGAGCTGACGATACTGACCTTAAGGGTGAGTGTCATTTTTGTGGCTACAGTTTACGGACTCTTTAAATGGCTAATGCGAAGCTTTTTGTAAGTAATCTCGATTTCGAATTGAAACCCGACGATATCCGCCAGATTTTTGCGGAGACAGGAACGGTTCTTACCCTCACTCTAGTAACCGATCGAGAGTCGGGAAAATCACGTGGGTACTGCTTTATCGAGATGGCTTCGGATGAGGAAGCAACTAAGGCTATCTCGATGCTAAACGGCAAGGTTTTTAATGGCCGCCCGATTAGCGTAGCTGAAGATCGCGGAAAGAAGTCCGGTGGTGGCGCTGGTGCGGCTCGTGGGGATAAGGAGGATGGTCAAGAAGTATACACTCCGCTTCAACCCATGCAGCGAGTGCTCTTCTTCCGTCGGAAAAAGCGGTTAGACCCGTTCGTAGGCAATCCTGACATTCGAATTGATTTTAGAGATGTGCGTTTGCTATCGAGATTCATGAGTGAGCGCGGCCGGATCTTACCACGTCGGCTGACTGGGCTTAGCGCCTACAACCAACGTCAGGTATCTAAAGCAATTAAGCGAGCCCAGCATCTTGGACTGCTCTCTTTCTAGTTCTAGTGTCAGCTTAGCGTCTGAGCTTAGCGACAGACGTACGAAGTTATTTTCTTGAGCGTTCCCAGGGCTTATCCCCGGGTATATGGAATACTTTCTCTGATCCTTTCATCGTAGCATCAAGCTGAATCGCACTGCAAAGTTGGTCAAGGACGTGTTTGATTCGCTTTCCGCTGGATTCAACAATCTCCGCCGCCTCCTTGTCAGTGGCAGAAACTTCTTTTCCCTCCTTAATGATGTAGGCGGCGCCAAGTACCGCACCAAGTGGGTTATTTATCTCGTGGCGCAATGTTCCAACCAGAGTTCGCACTGTATCCAGTTGCGCCCGCTCAGTTTTGGCCCTGACTAGCTCGCGCTGAAGTCTATTACGATCAATGATTCCTAAAACTAGGGGTTTAAATAACGGTTCGGATATGTGGTTCTTATTTAGAAAGTAGGTTGCTCCAGCCTGAAGCGTTGCGCCTGGAATGTTCGGATCAGGATCCGAACTTACTGAAAGGACCGCGAGCTCCGAAAACCAACCCTCACTCAAAAGCTCTACCCCTTTACCATCCGGCAAATGCTGATCGAGTACTACAAGATCGAAATCTATGGATGTCAGAGTTCGCAAGAATTCTCTCGCGGCCTCTAGGTGATCGAACTGGGTGAATACCACGTCGCCAAGGAATGACTTGAGACGCATCTCAACGATCTTCCTAAAAGAAGCGTCATCATCTATGAGGAGTACGTTTAGTCCCATCGGTGGTTGAACTTGTCCCGGCCATTTTCAACCTTTTTGACCGTTAAGTACAAGTCAAATCGAAGCATTTCAATTCGAGGTATCCGCCTGGAGGCCCGGATAGACTCGGCGCTCATATGCAGGTTTTATCGCAGCTTTTGCCCTTAGCGCGGCGGTTTTAGCACTGTTCTCAGGATAATAGCGCGGCTCTACCTCAGTCATTTCCCCCTCGTCGGTGGCTTGTGCTGCGGCTAAATCAGCCCTTATTGCGGCTTCTATACGATTAATTTCCGCATCCACTTTTTGTGCGGATTCAGATCGTCGAGTTGAGGAGCGTTCCTTATTTGCCTCGAGCGCTGTGGTCTCTTTGTTGTTTTGAATCCCACAGAGAGTTTCAACTTCATCTAGTGCAGCGCGTACTCTGGTAAAACCACGCTTCAAATTTTCTTCGGTGATAACATCGCCACCAAAGATCTCAAATAACCCCTTCATTCGACCGACAAACGGAATTAAATCCAGAGCTATATCAAGGCCTCCAAGTCCAGCTCCTTTTTCATTTAAAGTCTCTCTAGAATAGGCAAGTGATGCAATTTGACCGACGATAGGTAAAGGACGTGCTAAGCGCAGCACTTCGCGCGAAGGCTTGGACATTTAAAATTTCCTCCCAACTATAATGTTGAGAGCAGAGTGTAGAGAGAGAGATGAAGCATGACAAGAGATAATTTTTAGCTTCTTAACTCTTGTCTTTCCACTAGTTGTTGATACAAACCATGTTCTCGTCGGAGCGAGTCATGCTTCCCTGACTGAATTATTTTCCCGCGATCGATGACTACCACACTATCGGCGTTCTGAATGGTTGCTAAACGATGTGCAATCACGATTGTGGTACGTCCGCTCATCAATCTTTTCAACGCCTCATGCACCAGCGCTTCGTTCTCACTGTCTAACGCCGAAGTCGCTTCGTCCAACAGCAGCAGAGCCGGGTTTTTTAACATCGCCCTAGCGATAGCAATTCGTTGCTTTTGTCCGGCGCTTAGTTGAACTCCGCGGTCACCGACATGTGTTGAAAGGCCGCTCGGAAGATTCATCACGAAGTCAAGAATATTAGCATCCTTACACACACGGAGCATCTCATCTTCTGACGCCCCTGCCTTACCATACGACAGGTTCTCCCCGATACTTACAGAAAACAACTCAGGCTCTTGCGGCACAATTGCGATATGTGATCGGAGCTCTGATAATTTTAGCTCTTTAAGATCAACACCGTCGAATCGGATCACTCCGCGCAAAGGATCGTACAACCTAAGGAGTAGAGCGATAATCGTGCTTTTTCCCGCCCCCGATGGTCCAACTAGGGCAAGAGTTTGTCCCTGTTTTACATTCAAATTAATTCCTGAAAGCACATCAATGTCTGGTCGGGTAGGGTAGTGAAATGAGACGTTCTCAAAAACCACCTCACCTTTGACTGGTAGTTTGATTGACATAGGTGACTTTGATTCACTTAGCCCGGAAGTCCTATCCAATACCTCAAAAATCCGTTCAGCAGCTCCAAGTGACTGTGCAAGCTCGGTATACGCACTTGCAAGAAAACCGAATGATACAGCTACAATTACTCCGTACAAGAGAAACGCAGTCAAATCACCTACCGAGATCTGATTTTGCAACACCATGTACACCCCCAGACCAAACACTCCAACGATGGCTGCGTTTAGGAGAAAACTTACAAATGCTTGGAGAAAAGATCCAACCTTGGCCCGACTTAAACCAAATTGCAGTGAACGCTCGATTGCAGAACCATACCTCTTTAGCTCATGCTGCTCGTTTGAAAACCCCTTTACTGTGCGCATGGAATAAATCGACTCTTCGGCCATGCCATTTGCCTGAGCCAAAGCGTCCTGCATTTTTCGTGAGGCTTGCCGTAGTTTTTTCCCTAAGATGATTGAGATTATCATCAGCACAGGGATTAGGATTAGTATCGCCAGGGTAAGTTTAATTGATAGGAAGATCATCAATACGACACCAATCAGAACTTGAAGTCCATATCTTATAATTACAGAGATATTTATGCTCACAGCCGACTGAAGCATGGCGCAGTCGTTTGATAATCTAGAGACAAGATCGCCGGCACGCATGCGATCAAAAAATGCAATTTCCTGGGAGAGGATTGAGCCGTACAAACTAGAGCGGATGTCAGCTACGACCTTATGTCCAACAGCAGCAAACCAATACGATCGCAAATAAATGCTCACTGCCTGAATTGCAAAAAGAGAGATCAGAACTAAACTTAATTAGAATAAATTGTCGCTCACCCAGGAAAATGACATTTGGTTAAGCACTCGTCGGATGACTTCTGGAAAAATTAAGTTGATTGCTGAGCCGACCGTAAGAAATATCAATCCCAGAGCCAACTCGCGTTTATATGGAAGGGCCAAGGAGAAAACACGTTGCGTGAGAGGACGGCCAGCCCTTCCGAATATTGATCGCTTTTTCTGCCTATTTTCCATCTGGGGAAATGATTTAGAATGTTCAGGAAACCTTAATTGACTGTCGGAAGCGTAGCATTTTTGACAGATTCAGGGCAAAATGGTTTTTTGGTGTAACGGTAGTACAATTTTATATGTTTCCCGAGTTCTCGCACGGTCATCAGCCTACTAATTCCGAAGATAATTTGTCAGCTCACAGCTTCGGAGAAGGACTTAGGCATCAAGCCGAAGCTGTGAGTCCCATCCTAGAGAAGTTGTCTGCTCATGTTAGGGAGAGGTACGCAGAAGTACCAAATATGCAGCAAAGAATTGAGGAGTTATGGGATAGAGTAGTTGGGCAACCGGGTGGAGATAATCACAGAATCCCTAGAAACTCCCCCGAGCGGATTATGACGTTTTGGCTGCGGGAGCGTCCGATCGAATACGTGGCCAAGGCACTCCCGTTTTTATTGAGGCAATTGCCCTCCGATGCTCTTCAACTGCTTCGCGTTGAACCTTATTGTTCGGCCAAAGTCCTGGAGATTAAACAAACTTCCGACCCGGACTTATATTGCAGACATCTGAAACATGCTGCGGAAGTCTTGCAGATTCCCCGGCGATACGTTTCAGAGATGCATTTCCCGGATGTTATCTCTTACCGAGTCGGGGTACTGGTGCTAGCAATCGCACCGCGCAAACAATTGGGGCGCGATTTGATGGATCTTAATCGTTTCATAAATTCACCGGAGAAGAACACTAATACGTTAGGCGTACGTAGTGTATATGACTGGTACTTGGAGAGGAGTGGACCACTAAAAGGTTATCTGGATAGTAGATGGTGAGATTAGGATGGCCTTGCGCCATATCGTCGCAACGCGCGAGCTAACCCAAGAATTCCGACGATCCCAACTAAGATTGTCGTTCTTAAAGTTACCTCCAGCATCAGCAGAGTAGTTATCGCAGCAAGCACCATAATCGCTCCCAGATCCCAGCCAGTTTCCGCTATACTCTGAAACCATAGCGGGTTACCCGAACGTTTACTTCTGGCGTAACATACAGCTGCGGAGTAGGGCCCTGAAAGTACCGCTCCCAACATGAATATAAAGTCGAGCGTAATAATTAAAGTGATCGAGAGATCCAAACTCGAGCGTGATAAGAGCACGGTCATCATACAGGCTAGTCCTAAGACTGCTCCGCGTCTACCGAGTCCTTTGTCAAACCGTTTACCCACCATTAAACTTCCTACAATTTGGAAGAAAACAGCGAGACTAAGCAACCCTCCATACTGGATATAGCTACCGATATATAGAAACAGAACTATCTTCCAGATGAAGTTATGACCGTATTCGTGTATCCCCGATGTTCCAAAGATCCAAAATCCAGCCTTATCCGTTTTTAGAACAGATCGCCAGTCAAGGTCAGGCAGCTCACTTTGCGGTAATTTAAGACCAATCAATGGTATCAGACTTGAAATTGAAATTATCATTGCGCAAATAAACGCCGTAAAAAAACCAAAGTTATTCACGATTATGGCAGCGCTAATCGGAGAAGCTAATTTTACAAGGTGAACCGCGACCTCTCGCCAAGCAACTTGACCGCCGGTCTTTACCTCAGAACTAAGTGAAGCGAAGGTTGAATGATAGATTAGCCAATACAACGTGCTGGTGCATGATTCATAAAGTAATAGCGGAATGAGCCAACTTGGATGATCTTTTAGTTCAGCATAGATGAAGTAACGTAGCGAAAATAGAGTAACTCCCAGAATAAGCGCGTGCCTCAAACCAAGATAATGAGCGAGTCTAACTAGAAGCGGTCGGTACACTAATCGAAGGGCAAAAAAGAACATCCAGTATGCCGTGACTTGATGGATCGCATATCCTAGCTTTAGCAGGTAAGCCGGGCCAAAATAGTCAATAAAACTGAAGGAGAAGAGTAGCAGCGCAAAATGAAGGTTTAACCGCAGCATCTGAGTGAATGAAGTTTAACTAACCTAGAGTTATTACGGTAGTTCTCATTTGCCGGGACTCAGGCTAGAATAATCCCATGTGCCGTATGGTAGGAAAAATTGCCCTAGTCGAGGGCCAGATAGCAAAAGAGCTGCTGAATTCGCCGCATTCTCTAAGGCATCAAGCTGACTTCGGTTGTCAGTATGAAGATTTAAATACACCCGGTCCGCATAAAGACGGGTGCGGAATCGCTTGGGTCGAAAAGGGCAGAATCAATATTGAGAAACGTGCCAAGAAAGATGCCTGGGATGAGAGCTTTGTGGCCAAGGTAGGACGAGTTCGTTCGGCATTATTTCTGGGACATAACCGGCTGGCCTCGATGGGGTTACAGCCGATTATAGATGGCTCACATCCGTTTTTGGTCTCGGATGGCGGAAAGGATTTTGCTCTGTGCCATAACGGTTCAGTCCGGACGTTTAGGCAAGAAGCTGAAGCTAGAGGAACATCGGATAGCCGAATATTACTTGAGCACGTAATTATTCCGGGCCAGGATAATTCTCCAGAGATAATTCGAGAGCGAGTTGCAAAGATTGCGCACGAAGCAGATTACTCTTCGATGTCGGCGCTGTTGATTTCAAATGACGAGCTCTATGCCTGGCGTATCTTTAAATCTGAGAACGAAGCTGAGACAAGAGAGAGATACTACACGCTGTATTTAAAACAGGAGCAGGGGGCTTGCACCGTGGCGTCGGAGAAGCTAGATCAGGGAGCTTGGGAGCTTTTGCCAAACGGAACGTTTCTTAGGATTGCCAGGAATGGATCCACGCTACTTGTAGAGCGAAATAGTGTGGCAAGCACACCGCAGTTTAAAGCGGCTTAGACTTATCCTCGAAGAACCTCACGCGCTGCGAGAGCATAAGCCTTAGCATTTTCGGCTGATTTATCCAAAACTGTAATATGCCCCATTTTCCTTCCCTTACGCGGTTCCAATTTTCCGTAAAGATGTACCTTCACTCTCGGATATTTCTCCAATCCCCGCCAATTCAGTTGACCATCCTTCCACAAATCTCCCAAAAGATTAACCATAGAAGCGGGCGATAGATTGATGGATTTTTCCAGTGGTAAATTACAGATTGCTCTCAGCTGCTGGTGGTACTGAGAAAAGCTGAAAGCCTCAATCGTCAGGTGGCCAGAGTTATGCGGGCGTGGAGCGAGTTCGTTAATGTAAATCTTCCCATCCGTACCGAGGAAATACTCCACGCAGAGTACTCCCACGTAATTCAGGGAATCTGCAAGCGCTATAGTAATCTCAAGCGCTGTCCTCTCGATCTCTGGGGTAAAATCTCCGGGAAACGCTGTCCAGTCCAAGATGCCCGCACTATGAGCGTTCTGAAAAGGACCGAGGGTAGAGTGCTTGCCATCTACTCCCCGCGCAACAATCACGGAAAACTCGGCAGCAAGTTCTATGCGCTTCTCTAGAATTTTCTCTCCCTTACCGAGCTGCTCCCAGGCCGAAC
>CAZJXY010000144.1:0-8024 GCA_964549925.1 uncultured Bdellovibrionales bacterium
TAGAAGGAGACTACGATGCGCAAGGATGCCGCGGTTTTACGCCGTTCCTTTATATCTAATCTATTCATATTAATAATTATATTTGCCTTTGGGGGGTACCAAAACGTGGAAGCTCTATCGCTTCGCGCAGGTGCTTCTAGCGGGGCAGTGGAGGCTGATCCGCTTCTACAAACCCAAGGCGAAGAGGAGTGCGCTGAACCAAGCGAAGATGATCTAAAAGAAGCCAAGGAAAAATTTCAGAAATGGACCGACAAGAACGCACCTGACGCCAAAACCACCGGCGATGTAGCAGACAAGATTATGGCAAAGTACGATACATCCCCTCAAGGCGGAGATGGAAAATTAAGTCGTGATGAGATTAAGGACCTTTTAAAAGACGCAGATATTGGTACTTGGCTGACTCGCGGCTGCTGGGCCGATGGTCTATTAGAAAAGTTTGATACACCACTTAGTGATCCTCCAAATCCAGAGCATGATGGAAAGATTTCAAAGGCTGAATTAAAAGCGGCCCTCGATGAGATGAAAATAAAGCCGCCGGCCTCCTAGTTCGCTTTTTTCTGCCATAAAAACAAAAACCCCAGCACGTGCCGGGGTTTTTGTTGGTATATATGAGGGAATATTACATCATTCCGCCCATGCCACCCATTCCGCCCATGCCACCCATTCCTGGTGCGCCATGGCCATGTGCATGATCCTCCTTCTCCTTTGGCATCTCAGCAACGAGAGCTTCAGTTGTTAGGAGTAAGCCTGCTACAGAAGCTGCATTTTGAAGCGCAGTTCTAACGACCTTAGTTGGGTCAATTACGCCGGCCTTAATCAGGTCTTCGTATTCGCCACTAGCAGCGTTAAAGCCTAACTTGCCGTTAGAGCCTTTAACCTTATCTACCACCAAGGAGGGTTCAGCGCCGGAGTTTCTAGCAATCGTACGGATCGGCTCTTCAAGAGCTTTACGCACGATATTTGCTCCGACCATCTGCTCTGTTGGGAGCTTTAAGGTATCAAGCGCCTTAAGAGCAAGAATGAATGCCACACCGCCGCCGGTTACTACGCCTTCTTCTACAGCAGCGCGAGTAGCATGCAACGCGTCTTCTACGCGAGCTTTCTTCTCTTTCATCTCAACTTCGGTAGCTGCTCCAACGTTGATCACAGCGACTCCGCCTACGAGTTTAGCAAGACGCTCTTGGAGCTTCTCACGATCGTAGTCGGAAGTTGTATCTTCGATTTGAGCGCGAAGTTGGCTTACGCGAGCTTCGATATCCTTCTTCTTGCCAGCGCCATCAACTACTGTGGTGTTATCCTTGTCGATAACAATTCTCTTTGCGCGGCCAAGGTCAGAAGCAGTGATGTTTTCAAGCTTTAGTCCTAGGTCTTCAGTAATAGCCTTCCCGCCGGTTAGAATCGCGATGTCTTCCAACATAGCTTTGCGGCGATCGCCGAATCCTGGAGCCTTGACTGAACATACATGTAAAGTTCCGCGGATCTTATTCACTACTAGAGTTGCAAGGGCTTCCCCTTCAACGTCTTCGGCAATGATCAGAAGCGGGGTTCCAGACTTAGCTACTTGCTCCAATACTGGGAGAAGATCTTTCATGTTGGAGATCTTCTTCTCGTGGATCAAGATGTATGGGTTTTCTAATACCGCTTCCATCCTATCTGGATCAGTTACGAAGTATGGAGAGAGGTATCCGCGATCAAACTGCATCCCTTCAACGATGTCTAGTTTGGTCTCAAGACCTTTGTTCTCTTCGACTGTGATAACGCCTTCTTTGCCGACCTTATCCATTGCGTCTGCAATCATCGAGCCGATTTCGTTATCCCAGTTAGCTGAGATAGTTCCAACTTGAGCAATTTCATCTTTGCTCTTAGTCGGCTTGCTTTGACTCTTAATCGCTTCGATCACTGCTTCAACAGCGCGATCGATACCACGCTTAATGTTCATCGGGTCGTGACCGGCGGCAACAAGAGTTGCACCTTCACGAAAGATTGCGCGAGCAAGAACCGTCGCGGTTGTTGTGCCGTCTCCGGCTACATCCGAGGTTTTAGAAGCCGCTTCACGCACCATCTGTGCGCCCATGTTTTCTTCACGGTCCTCAAGCTCAACTTCCTTTGCTACAGTTACTCCGTCCTTAGTTACGGTTGGAGCACCAAAGCTCTTTTCAATCACGACGTTTCGACCACGTGGTCCCATCGTTACTGCAACTGCGTCGGCAAGTAGGTTTACTCCACGCAGAATCTTATCTCTGGCGTTTAGGCCAAATCTTAACTGTTTTGCTGCCATGACATTTTCCTTACAATATAAAAATTAAATTAAGCGCCCTCGACAACGCCAAGTACGTCGTCTTCACGCATGATTAAAAGATCTTCACCTTCAATCTTGATCTCTGTTCCGGAATATTTTCCGAAAAGGATAGTATCTCCGGCTGAAACTGCCATCGGAACGACAGTGCCGTCTTCATTAACTTTTCCCTTACCGACAGCGATAACTCTTCCTTGCTGTGGCTTTTCTTTGGCTGAATCCGGGATGTATAACCCACCAGCTGTTTTTGCCTCTTCATCCAGTCGCTTTACGATTAGACGATCACGGAGTGGCCGTACGCCAACTTTCTTTGCCATAGTAACTTTCTCCTCAATATTAAAATGCCTAAACACTTACGCGCTTAAGCGAAATTTCATTTGTCAGATCCCTCGAGCGTTAACACCTCTCAACATTTTGTGAGGTCCAGATTACACTGAGGGGGGAAACTCACTTTCCACCGCTTAAGTGCGGACGGAACGGTTTATGGACATTACCCAGATTAATTTCAAGGGCGCTGGGTGTGAGAAAACCAAAAAACAAAAACTTAGTAATTTCAAATAGATGTTGACTGCCCCGAATCAATAAAACCTTGTTAGTGCCGGATATTATTGCAAATATGCTTGAAAAGCAAATCTGCTCAAGTTCTTCCAGCTTGGTCAAAACCGGACTTTTGTGAGATCAGATGGGGACGCGGAGGTTAAGAACTCTTGGTTAAAGCTACAGCTAAAACAAAAAACGGCTCACTTAGACCAGGCGACGTGATTGGGGTAATCGCCCTCTCCTCCCCGTGTGCCTCAGATTTGTTAAGTAAAGGTGTCGGTCGGATCGAGAAGTTAGGCTTCAAGACCAAGCTGAGTTTGGATCCGGCTAAATATTACGGGAAGACAGATTATCTATTTTCCAGTGATTCGCCGGAGCGCAGAGCCAGAGCCTTAGAGAAACTCTTTTTAGATGAGGAAGTTAAGGCGATTATTGCCGCTCGAGGGGCATATGGATCGATGGAGGTGCTCCCACACTTTGATTTTAAACTGGCCAAAAAACATCCTAAACCGTTAATCGGGTTTTCGGATACCACAGCCTTTCTTGTGGCATTATATCAGCTCTCTCAGGTTAAGACGGTTCACGGTCCGGCGGTCTCAGGCGCTTTTGCAAATGCTGAGAGTAATCCAGAACATAATAAGAGTGTCGAGATGTTATGCACTCTTTTGACAGGTGACTTAACCAATCCGTTCAAAGGTCAAAAATTTAGATCGATTAGTAAGGTTAGCGGTGGTAAGGGTAACTTGGTCGGTGGTTCCTTGACGCTTCTCTGTTCCTTGCTTGGTACGCCCTGGGAAGTTGAAACAAAAGGAAAGATCCTTTTTATCGAGGAAAGCGGGGAGAGGCCCTATAGGGTGCTTCGGATGCTGACTCAGCTTGAGTTAGCTAATAAGTTTAAAGATCTAGCAGGAATTCTGCTCGGTAATTTTAAGGACTGCACCCACAGTACTGGTCCGACAGTCGAGCAGGTTCTAGTATCTACCTTTAGCGCGAGAGAGTTCCCAGTTTTGCACGGATTACCTTTCGGCCATGATTCTCTAAACCTTCCGATGCCGTTGGGTGTGGAAGCTGAGATTGACGATGGTCGGATAGAGATTCTCGATTCGATCTTTTGAGTTTGCTTGAACTCTAGGAATCCCCGACGTACAATCTGTTTCCTTAAAACTCTGGAGCTACCAAATGTCTCAAAGCTTGGCCGCACAATCGGAGCAGTTATTGGATCCGAATCAAGTGCCTGGCGAAAAACATATCGCCCTGACTGAACTTTTAGATAAGGCAGTTCGGGATGAGGTTTTTCCGGGCGCAGTGCTTCTTCTGGCCAAAAACTCAGAGGTGCGCTTCTTACGTTCAGTTGGCGAGAGGATTGATCGAGCTGCCAGTGAAGAAAACCTAGGCTCTGCTGCGTTATCTGTAGATACTGTCTTTGATCTTGCTGAACTTACTAGAGGGATAGTCACTTCCTCTTTACTAATTCAACTTGTTCAGAATCAACGAGTTAAACTTGAAGATAAAGTTTCAAGATACATCCAAGGCTTTGGAGTATTCGGCAAAGGTGAAATTACAGTCGCCCATCTTTTAGCGCATACCTCAGGGCTACCTGCTTCGATTCCATTTTTTGAAGAGCTTTCATCCCTAAACTCTGGGTCAAGAGCGGGAATCCTTGGGTCGCGTGCAGCCAAAGATCTAGTTTTTCGAGAGATCAATGAGCTCAAACTTAAATATCAACCCGGGTTGAAGCGCGTAACAAGTGAGGTTGGCTTTTTTGTTTTAGGTGAACTGATTGAAGCCTTGACTGGACTGAATTTAGAACAGGCCGCTCAAAGATCGTTATTCCATCCACTGAAGATGAATAGTTCTAGCTTCATCGATCTCTCGCTGATCCGTCGGCGCGGAATTCTTCCGGTTCAGGATATGATCGCTCCTACGGAGAATTGCGGATGGAGAAAGCGGATTTTGTGTGGGGAAGTCCATGACGAAAATACTTGGGCGGTTGGTGGAGTATCGGGCGCTGCCGGGCTGTTCTCATCGGTTGGGGATCTGCATATTTTTGCTTCAGAGATATTAAAAGGGCTTCGGGGGGAGAGTAAGCATTTCCAGAGCCGACTTTTGCGTGATTGGCTGCTTGGTGAAGTTGCTACAGATGTGTTCCCAGAGAATGAAAGCTGGGCTTTTGGCTGGGACAATCCGTCTAGAGAAAATGGCATGGAGCAAAGTAAGCTCTCTCCTGAATCGATTGGATTAAACGGCTTTACCGGGTGCTCTTTGTGGATCGATCCGGCTAAGGGGTTAGAAATTATCCTTTTGTCTAATCGAATTCATCCGAATAGAAATAATAAAAAGATAAACCAATTTCGAGTTGAGTTGACAGACTTGGCGGTTGAGAGTTGTCAGTGATATTTGAGAAGTACCATCTCCCCATTTTTAATACTGACTACCGTATTGCTCGATTGAGTGCTTATCCATAAGTTCAGCAATTTTCTGCCGCACTTTTTGTTTTGGCTGTTCCAGGGAGTAATAGGCCTCGCGCGCGACTTTAAGCAGTGCTCCGCTATAGGTATAGTAGATTCCTCTCTGATTTCTCGGAATCCAAGAGATCACATCAGATGCACCGGGTTCCGTCTCCATTAGTCCAAGATCTCGAATAGGGCAAATACCAGTCGCTCGAACAATTGCGAAGTATTCACTCGGCGTTGGCTTTACGGCGGAAGCGAAGATATTCGAAACCCTCGCAGGATTAATCTTAGTTACTCGAGCCAACTCTTCCCTGGTTCCATGCCATTCTAATGCCGCAGAAAGAATCTTACCTGGTGATGATGACTCCGAACTGACTCTGGCCAAGATTGCCCGTCCCACGGACGCAATGGTTTCCGGCTTAAAAAGAAGATCGCTTTCCATCCGCTCGAGGTTACGTAAGCGCTTTACCGACTTTGGAACTTGACCATCGATCCAGCGCTGCGCCTGCATCAACTCTTTCATCGGAATACCACCTTCTACCCCGATGGCATGAAGGACTTGAGATGCATAAATTTCTGCTTTCTTATCCTTACTTCGAGATCTCAGCTCTTCAAATTTACTCATGACTCTATCATAAGCTTCAGGCGTAGCTTCGTTTCGGCTCACTTCTGATTGAGAAAGTAAGCTTAGCGGCTCACCTAGGTGCTTATTCACTACCACTCCTAGGCAGGCTAACTTTCTTAAGTCGTTTTTATCCTCGACATACAAATGGGCAGATGAATCAATAGCAATGTGTGACAGAACTCCCTCGCGCTTTAAAATTATTCCGACTCCGATCAGGCTTTCGTGATTGTCTTTCCGCGTGATAGTTAGGCGATCAGTTTTCTCACTAATCCCTCCGCCAGCAAAATCAAAGAATCCCTTAAGAAATTCTAATCGCTCAGCCCTAGTCAGTAGTCTATGCCAGGGAGTATAAGCGTTCCACTTAGTGTCTGAGGCGAGTTCTCGAATCAACTCCGGGTTAGAAATAGCGACTAGGGGAAAAGACACTCCTCTAATTTGATGCTGCAAAATGTGAGTGCCGTAACTACAACTTCTTTGCAGAGCCGTGCACAGTCTCTCAAGACATTCTTCGTCCTTGTTTGAAAAGCTAATCAATTCATCAGCACGTTCTCCTCTGACAGTGGCAGCAAAGGCCCCTAGCACGTAGGCAAAGTCAGGGGAGTATCCCTGCGGGATTTTAACAACCTGTCTTGATCCTGGGGTGCGTTGCAAAGAGTCCGGCTCTTGCATCTGTCTACATTCTGACCCAAATGACGCAGCGGCAAAATTATCGTCGGTTGTTCTAACATGCTCTGGTAGAGGGCCGCTTTGCATTGGGGGCATCAAAGAAATAATTTAGTCTCACCGGGGTTGTTATGATTCAACTGAAATTGCTCTATAACTTTATCCTTAATTAATCGACTCAGGTGTTCATGCACCGCGCGCTTTAAAGTCCCTGAACCGATACCGTGAATTATTGTCAATCTGGTAGTACCCTGCAGCAGCGCTTGGTCAATGACTCGATCAATAAATTGCAATGCCTCTTCGCAGCGCATTCCATGGATATCGATGCTACCAGAAGTATTTAGTCCATACCCCTCAATTTGACCGTGAAAGGTTACTCCAGGTCTGAGCATCCCAACGTTTGAGGCAGGTTCGGCCCGATTCCATGAACGCAATTTGGTGCGATCCAGTTCGATAACCTTTCCATCGACCTCGACTTTGTAGCAGTCTGAACCTTCTCTACCAACGATAGTACCGCGCTTATCTAAGGGTAATACGTGTACCGAATCGTGAAGTGAAAAGTCTTTAGGGCGACTACTGTCGCGGTTGTCTCTCATTCGGTTAGATTTTGTCAGAGAGGAGGCTTTAGATCAAATATCTGCAAATTTACTCGGGTTTAGCGTCGTCTAGTGAGCTGATGATCTTAGATTTGCTGGATTTTGGCCCTATAAATCTGGAGGACTGAAGTCCATCTTTTAAGACTTCAGGAGAATTCGATTCACGTACTAGCTTAACTTCGTCTAATTTAGCTTCCGCATAAATCGTCGATCCGATCACATAAGCCGGGACTGCGATGAATATGATCGTAAGGAGCGCAGCGGTTAGTCGACGCTTTTCCTCAATTAAGTAAGCAATTGGGGTAACGAATATATTTAATAATTTAAGCATAGGGCCCCATTAACAAAAATAAAAGCGATGCCTTTGGCCAGCGCCACATGATTCAAGCTGGATGGCATAATACTCCTAACCTCCACAGATCTGCGTTAAAGGGCGAATTGCTCCACTCGAATATTATGAATAGTTCTAGGATCTTAATGGGCGGAGGCGGTCAGAAAATTTTAGGGTATAAGCATCATGAGCTTGGAGTCTTAGTAGAATAAAGGTTTATATTGCTCGTTTCGACAACGTGGCTTTACACTGAGAATAATGATTACGAAATCAACTCTTCCAATAATTTTCTCAACCCTTCTCGCCCTAATACCGGCATTGGCCACGGCTCAATCACAAAATGATTTCGACCTTGATGGCTTCTCTGACATCCTTCATTTAGCTACTTCGGGTTCCGAGATCTTATGGACCAGTATTCCATCCTCGGGGAGTGGCACGACAATCTCTGAAACTTTCGGACTGAGCACTGACAAAGCAGTGCCGGGAAAATGGGGCAGTTCTACCGCTACGTCTTTGGCTA
>CAZJXY010000145.1:0-8019 GCA_964549925.1 uncultured Bdellovibrionales bacterium
CAGTTGCGCGGCCCGATAACTCCCTCCAATGAACTGGATCGAGTGAGTCCGCCTTGGGAGAAAGCGGCACTCCAGGAGTGGCGCAAAGCTTTGGAGGCACAGACTACGGAGGAGTCACGTTTTGTAGACGCGGTTTCTTCTGGGAATCTCACGGCGGTACAGTCTGCAACTGAAGCGATGCTTGCAAGTGGGCAGTCACTGCAGCGCTGGTTTATCTTCCCCGCCAGCGGATGGGCGGAATCTTACATTGAGCCCAAGTCAACGGCGCTTACAAAGGCACTTCAAGAGCCTGGAGATGAATACAAGCTGTATCGTTACCTAATCTCAAAAGATCCAGGACTTGAAGTGATCCCTGAGTGCGGAGGTAATATTCCATTACACTCCGTGGCTTATCGCGCCGCAAAATATGATGGCGAGGGGAATAACCCGCACGCCGCGCTTCTATTAGAACGTTTAAAAGCTAATCCTGCGCTCGCTCGGGAGAGTTTTGGTGGGTACTTGGTCGGATTGAAGAGTGAGCTTGAAAAAACCGACGTGAAATCTGAATTGCTACAAAAGCACTCCGAGACAATCAGAGCCTTTCTCCGTGCCGATGGCGAATTGTCCGCTTTGATTCGAGAGGGACGGTATGACGAGGACACAGACCAGCGCATCACTGCTCTTGTAAATGATGTGGCCGATTCGTTTTACGGTGGCCGTGCTGTGAGCGTCGCCAATGCTAATAGACAGGAGAACCTAAGCCGTACATCAGAGAGAGATACAACAAAAGTCCAGGTGCCGCTGATCGATCGGGTCGCTGTCAACTTGGCTAACTCACTGCATCAAGCGGCAGCAGCAACGCATAGGATGACGGTTGGCGCGTTAATTCCGTGCGTAAAAGGAGTGGCTGCGGGTATCTCGATTGGTTTCGGTTCAATGATACTTAACGCTATAGCTGAGCCAGGGAGTGCTGCTGCTCAGGTCTCCGAGAAGAGCTCTTGGGGTGCGGGCGTGGGCACAGTTGGGCTTATATTAGCCTTCTCAGGAGCCGTTCTGTTTAAATCTTTAGCCGAATCTTCAGCTCGGAAGCTAGGTAGTTTTGTTGAACGTCGCTGGGGTGAAGCAGAATGACAACCTCACTCGAAGCATGAACAAACCATAGTTGGAGGAGATTAACGCTCCCGCGGTTTAGTTTACTCGCCCTGCGATTCCCCTATCCCAATCTAGATAAGAACTTATTTACTCCCTTCTGAGCGGCTTTTTTGTCCGCACTAAACGTAGCCGGATCTCCCTTTAAAGCCCGCTTAATCGCCTTCTGTGTTGTCTTGGTCAAGACCGTCACCGAGGTACTATTATTGTTCAGCACGATTGAAGCCGCTGAGAATTGAACAAACTCACCGATCTCTTTGTTAAGTCCTTTAAGACTCTTTCTCGCCTTTTTGGCACTGGGTGTAAATGTATCCCCATTTAACTTCAATTTTTTTAAAAGCGATCGAGCCTTCTGCAGCTTAAATTTAAGCTCGTCGTTGGTAAGGCAATCAACAATTCCATTCCCGTTTAAATCTTGATCAACCACTCCGCAACCGCATACACCACGCTCCAGCTTAGCGGAATCGTCCGGACATTCATCCACTACCACACCGAATAACTCAGATCCCGTCTCTGCCGTTCCAGCCGACATGTATAAAATCCCGTGGTTTCCGCATAGCGGAAAAGCGAAGGAAGAATCCGGTCCAGGGCTGATGTCCCCGGCCAACACAGTACCGGAACTAGTTCCGTCGGTACGCCAAAGTTCGAACCCATGCGTAAGGTCATTCGCCCCGAAATAGACAAATCCGCTTTCCGCCGTGGCGGAATTTACACTCGAACCATCCGGTCCTGGATTTATGTCCTTTAGTAAGATTGTGCCGGCACTGCTGCCGTCACTGACCCAGGGTTCAGCACCTTCTGACGGTGTGGTTACTGTAAAAAAGGCTTTTGATCCCAGGCTAACGAATTCAGTTGGGAATCCACCTTCAATGCCAGCCACAAATTCGTGTATTAGTGTGGTCCCGGCTGATGTCCCGTCGGTTCGCCACAGCTCACCCCCTGAATCCAAGGCGAATGCGCTTAAAAGTGCAAAGCTTCCCATTCCGACTCCATCACTTAATGTCACGCCGCCATTTTTATTGGTGATCGGTACGGTTCCGGTTGACGTGCCATTACTGATCCATAACTGCGCAGGGAGTGCTGAATCCGTGGCGGAAAATACTACACCACCATCAATTTGAACGAGATTCGATATCTGCGAATTCGGAGGTCCAAGCCGAATATCCTTGACTAAAACAGTTCCAGAATCCGTGCCATCGCTTACCCAAAGCTCCGTACCATTCGCAACCGTCAGCGCTTTAAAGATTACCCTTGCCCCAACTACACTAAATTCGAACGGGAAGGAGCCGGGTGCACCAGGATTAATATCCTTTAGCAAATGTGTTCCAGGGTTTGTTCCATCACTGATCCAAAGCTCAGAGCCGTGCACGCCATCATCAGCAGAAAAGAGCAGGCTTGAGCCAAATCGCGTAATCTCACCTATCACCGCCCCATTAAACCCAGGTCTGATATTGGCAAGCAGCTCAGTCCCAGCCTCGGTCCCATCGGATTTCCAAAGCTCCTCACCGTTCTCGTTATCAGCTGCAGCAAAAATCAAAGCGCCATTAAGTTCGACGGCCGGACCGCGCGGAGATGAGCCGCCTGGTCCCTTTTCGATATCCTTGAGCAAAAAGGTTCCAGCATCCGTTGCATCGGAAATCCAACCCTCTTCCCCCGTCAATAATGTCGAGAGTTCGATGAACACTCTATCGCCGAAGCTGGCGCAGGTTTCGATGTCGGATCCGAATGTAGAGGAACCCGCACTTTCGGCGAACGCCGCTGTCCCAGAAGAAGTTCCATCGGTTTTAAAAAGCTTAAACTGCCCATCCTGAATGCCATTAAAAAAGGCTTGACTAATTCCTGTCTTAACGCCAAAGATCAAAGACCCATCCTCGCCAGCATTGATGTCCGCTACCGGCTGGGTACCGGCAGATGTGCCGTCAGTGATCCATAGTTCGCTACCTGCGGACCCATCGTCGGCGCTAAAGATCGCCCTAATGCCAAAATCGCTGGCCAGAAAATTATCAGGGAAGGAGCTCGCAATTCCCGGATTAATATCGAGCAGCGGCACCGTTGTTGCGGGCGTTCCTAGTGTTCTCCAGATCTCAACTCCGAGGCTCGGACTGCGGGCCGCGAAAACCAGCCCGTTAGCGGTTGGGAAGAATGTCTGCGAAAGAGGGAGTCCCTGGGAACTATCTATTCCCGGCAGAATATCAGCAAGCTGGATCGTTCCACCGGCAGTACCATTGGTCACCCAAGGTTCAAACCCGGTCGTTCCGTTATTTGCAGAAAAGACGATCAAGGTTCCAACCGCAGTTAAGATGCTCTCCCCGCTCTCAAGAAAAGCGTTACCTAACCCTGGATTAATATCTTTGAGAAAGCTCGCCGACGAGGGCGGATTTCCACTAGTAATAAAAAGTTCGCGGCCACGCCCGCCAGAGCAGTCGATTGCAGGAAACACTCTAAACGGAGTTAATGATTGACTCTCTACGATCTGGCCTGGGAATGACGATGCACTCCCTGGACAAACCTCAATAGTAGAAAAAGTGTTGTTGGAGAGATTTAATCTCCGCAGCTCAGCCCCTTGAGCAGGGGTAACTCCACTAAAATATAGAGCATTTTGGTTTCCAAAAAATTGGAGATTACGCGGGACTGAGCCATCAATACCAGGATTCAATTCTAGCGGCGTCACCGTGTTTGCAGATACATTATAGATAAAAATCTCCGAGCCGACTGCGGATGAGGACACGGAAAACGCCACCGAATCATTATTTATGTTAGTCAACTCACTCGGGAAAGATGAAGTAGAACCGTTGTCAAGGTCGGCTACCATTCTCGTGCCCGGCACTGTCCCATCGCTTTCCCAAAGTTCAGTGCCATGATCAGGCTCGAAAGCCGTGAAGACAATGCGCGCTCCACCCCCAGAAAGCGGAACTCTAACCATCTCGAAGATTGCGCTCCCCTCAGAGCCTGGATTGATATCTTTCAACAGGCGAGTGCCGGACGTAGTACCATCCGTTATCCAAAGCTCATCCCCATGCTGATCATCTTCACCAACAAATAGAATCAGATTGTCGGTGAGAGCGGCGCGTGTTGAGTTCCCCAGCGGCCCTTTTCTCAATTGTTCTATATCTTTAATAAGAAAGGGCGGCGCAGCCAGAGTCGAAACGGCTGAGAAAAAGAGCACTAAAAATTGAGAGAAGAGAAGCTTTAACCGGAAGGTGTTTGTTATCTTGGCCATATGTAATTGGAGGAAAAATCAAATTTTCTAGGGGACGCTTTTACCACTGCGTAGCAGAAAAGTCCCGTTCTTAGCTGTTATGAACAAATCCACGAAAATCTCAGCATGAATTTAGTAGAGGAATCTCAACGAGATACAAGGGTGCCTCTCTCAAAACCATCTTTGGTATCAGGAAGTTGTTTAACAGTTTGAGTGCCCTATACTTAACCTTGTGAATGATCCCGAAAGGGCGTGAATAATTTCAGACCATCAGCTACCGGGTAAACGTGTGGAATATTTCAAATTGGATTAGCTCGCTCATTGGTTCCGCCAAGGATTCTGACCTTTCACTGCTCTCCACATCAGGCACGAATATCTCTAAAGAAATAACCTTTGCTGACTTACAATTTCGCCAAAGTTCAGTGAGCATTCAATCCGGAAAGTTTGAACTCGGTCAATTTCTTGGCCCATACCGCGTGCAAGAATTCCTCGGCCGCGGGGCATTCGCCACAATTTGGTTGGCTGAGGATCATAAGGGCCGAAAAGTAGCGTTGAAAATTGGCCTCGAAAAAGGCGGCGAGCTTGTCGTAGGGAAATGCCCCGAGATAACTGGCGAGCGAATAGTTGATAAAGTTAGCCCAGATGTTGCGCTCGCTTCGCCTTTTAAGTTTGGGGAGAAGTCGTTCCCTGAACCGGTTGTCTTAGGCAAAGCCAAGATTGATCAGTTAATTAAGCAAGAGGGTGAACTGCTTGCCTCTAATCCACACTCCAATTTGGTTGGACTCCGGGATATCTTCTATGCTGAGGGTCGGCCAGTGCTGGTGGAAGACTATGCGCGTGGTAAAACACTACGTGATAAGATCCGTGCTCTTGAGCCGATTCAATTAAATTGGTTTCTTGCACTAACCCGCGCTCTGATGGATTTGGAAGATGCTGGTCTTTGTTGTCACGGAGATCTAAAACCAGAAAACATTATTATACGTCCAAGCGGCAGTATTGTGATGATTGATCCGGCAGTATCAATCGCTGCCTCGGATGGCGAAGATCTTTTTCAAGTTACCACTCAGTATTATAATCCGGGATTGTACTCGCGTTCGAAAATTGCCGAGGGCAATCCTGATGTAATAGGAATGGGGGTGATGCTCTATGAGATTTTGACTGGAACGCTTCCTTTCGAGGCCCGCTGGAAACACTCTGGAGGCGCCCTTACGACTGACGAGCACCGTTTCCAGCGTTCCCTGGATCTCTCGATTCCGCCCCCGATTGGCCTCAATTCTAATTGCCCCGAAGAATTAAGCCGGATCGCGCTGCGTGCTATCCAGTTTTCAGATTATAGTCTCGGTGATCTTGAGATCGATCTGGTGAATTTTTTACGTTCGGCTTGATTTAAACCTTGATCTCAGACAACCTCCCGAGACCACGATAATTAATCATTCGGGCGAATCAATGACCATTTGACCTCGATAAGCGCATTTGGATCAAGCAACCTAGAAACTCCAATTAAAGCCGAACCGGGATAGACCTTTCCGAAAGCATTCTGATATGCCGCTCCCACTTCTTTTCGAAAATTCGAATCATTAAACAACTCAACATATGAATCGACTACATAATACTGAACTTCAACCAGATGTTCCGGATGCTCTCCGGCATAATCGATTATTTTTCTAATATTTCCCAGAGCATCACCTAGTTGATTTAAAAGCACTCGAGGATCGGGGGTTGCATCATACCTTCGAGGATTAATAATCACTTCTTCTTGGTTCATTCCAGTCATCCCAGATCCGTGTAGATGCCGTCCACCCGAGTTATTTGAACAATCAACCGCATGAGCGTATCCCGGATGTTTCCAACCAGGCAGATTAACCTGAGGCAAACGAGTTACCGGAGTTGCAGAGAGCAGTTGATCAGGAGGGGCCTCTCCGCTGAATACAGCTTTGCGCTTCTCCTGGAAAGCACGACAATACGCAGCAAAATCAGGATCAGCCATTGCTCGAGCCTGCATTTCAGCCTCAAAGTTAATCGATCTCTCCAATTCCATTGAGTATTCAGCCGAGAGACTTCGTTTGGTCAGAGCCACCCCGCGTGGAGCGACCTTATCAAGCGCTGAGACTCGTTCCGCGACAAAAGCTTTCATCTCCGCCGGGGATTCAAATACACGATTATAAAATCCATTTTGAGCTGCCTCCTCCCCATTGAAGGGCAGTCCCCAAATCAGTATCTCCCTGGCACGACCCTCACCAATGATTCGGGGCAAAAGTGAACAGGCACCCATGTCACACCCACCCAGTCCAACTCTAGTGAAGATGAATCCAATTTTACTATCTTTAGTTCCTACTCGAAGATCTGAAGCCATAGCGATCGCTGCACCGGCGCCAAAGCACAGGCCTTCGATTTGAGAGATGATGGGCTGGGGTGCGCGCCGAATAGCCTTGATCAGATCCCCCGTCATCATGGTAAATGCCAAGCGATCTTGGTAATCCATCCCGATTAGGGGTTCAATAATCTCTACTACATCCCCACCGGTGCTAAAATTTCCCCCTGCTCCACAGATTACTACAGATCGTACTTGTGGGCAGTGTTCGAGGCCCATAAAAGTATCGCGTAATTCGGCATAAGAGTCGAAGGTAAGTGGATTTTTCTTCTCCGGACGGTTTAACGTTATGGTGGCGTTACTACCTTCCAATTTCCAAAGAAAATGTTCGGGCTGAAAAGCAGCTGGATCTCTAATTAATTCCTGATCAGCCTTCGTCGATGCAATTCGACTCAGGTCAATTGGGGCTTCGTATCCTTCAATTCGTCGCGCACCAGGCCTATGCCGCTCAAAAGAAAGTCCTGAATCCATACCACTCATAAGTTACCTACACTATTAAACTGGAATCATTCCCTACTGACCCAATTTAAACCCCGTTCTAAATGATAATCTATCCTCGAAATGGCCCAAAATCAAGGCCGCGAACTACAACTGACTCTAATTTATCTCTTCGGCACAGAGAGCATGAATCTATCAATTTGCGAGGCACGCAGAATCTCTTCAGTCTTGCTAGGCACGTCAATATTTTGATCAAAAGATCGTCCAAAAAATTCCGTCTGACCGACTAATGTTGTAGGTACCGGGGTGGTTTCTGGGAAGTGATTATCCAGCATACGATGCTCTTTTCCGTCACGGCCATACCAGAAGCTCACTTGTCTTCCCATGCAAGGGGAATACTCAGCGTAATTTAATTGTCCAATCCGCTCTGGTACAGATTCGTCAGCGCTCCAGCGAAAGCGGTACTGCGGGTATGCAAGATCTCCGTGGTGATGGGTGAATCGACAGATCTCATACGAATCAACACTCCACCACTCCTCTCCAAGCCGAACAGCTACTTTAGAGATAGTACTTGGTTTACCCGGCAGAACTTCAAGCGAAACCCGAACCTCCAAACCATCCGGTCCGCTGTACTCGAAAAATGGAAAATCTCTCTCCCAAAGACCATACGGAGAGATGCGAAAATTGCCTAAATCTTCCGCTTCAAAAGGTGAGACTGCAGGCTGCACTCGCTCGGCAAATTTGGCTACATCTGACCAGGATGTGATTGGCTCTAGCATCGTTAGATTGTAAAGGCGAATCCATTGGTACTCAATAACACCGGAAATGCCGATAAGCCTCATAAATAATGGCCGCGAAAATGCCTTCTAGGTAAGAGGGATTA
>CAZJXY010000146.1:0-7952 GCA_964549925.1 uncultured Bdellovibrionales bacterium
ATTTTCCGGATTATTGCCGCGCGTTATGCTACCAAGTACGATGAATCCGCGCTCTACGATATCGACCAACTCCCAGACACTGTGGTCCATAATGCCTTCCATTGCTATGAGGTCCCAAACTTTCCGGTGGAAGAAAATCGGCGGGTAGTCAAGGCACTTATCTCATTTCAAACCACCGAGGAAGATGGGCGAAAGCGCTTCATCGCACCGCAATGGGATTCGCCTGCAGAGTCAACTCATAGTAGCTCTTACGAAACATCGGATGACCAAGTTATCCGCGCAAAAAAATTTACTGGGTACATTGTAACTTGCGGAATAGCTGACGATGAAAATCTGGTAATCAATCCGGAGGAATTTTCAAAGGCTGCGCCAAACACTAAACTGGGATTAAAGTTATTAAATATCGAGTTAATCGCTGACGGTTCAGTCATTCGCAATGAAGTAAACACATTAGCTGAGCACGGTCAGGGCGGACACTTCGACGCTCACCTAAGGATGTTGGTCGGGAGACAAATTTGCGCAAGCTTGTTTCAGTATCGAGAGCAGGAGGCCTGCAAGCGTTTGCAGTGCACGCCTGCTGAACTCCCGATAAAAATGAACTGCCTCTTCACCGAGGTGCCCGCTAAACTCGGGTGCTCAATCGACGATCTTGCAAATCTTGAGCTTGGAATTCACAATTTGAATTTCAAGTACATCGGCCATCGACGAATGCCTGAAGGCGGAAAGGAAGGAGGTCCACCTATGGACGTCTACACTTTCCATACAAGATTTCTCGGTGGGGATGCCAAAGTAAGGCTGACTTGGAGATCCTCTGACTGGGGCTGTAATTGGGAAATGGCATCGTTTCGTTTCAATCCCAAGGGACTTGGGGACGGGAACCAACTCGCATAATCTAGAATCCAGATGCAATCGGCGTGCCTAGTCCGGGAAGAGTCGGGTTACTCTACTCTTTCGAATTCCAGGCAAAATCCCAAGGTATGCCAAGGAGCTTTGTAAACAGAGCGACTTCGGCTAGCGACTCAAGAATTCCATCCAAGGACGGGAGATTGGCATCGTCCCAAAAAGCTAAGGCATCCGCATAATACTCGCCAGTCGACACGGCGACTTCGGGAGACACACTGGCTGATGAGGCAATAACTGCTGACATGCCCAGATCCTAGCACAAAGCTAGGGGGTTAAAAAAGGCTTTTCCCCTTTTGCACATAACTACGCTAAATTACTTACTCAATATAGTTTTGGCGCGCTCTATCGCCTTATCTATGTTAGGTTGGAGATTTTCCTCCCCCAGACCCCCAAGAAATTGAGCCCTATTTAAGATCTCTTTGGGTCGAGGCTGTACTCCACTTAAGATCAAGACAGTCCCCGAGGATTTAGTCTTTCTCAAAAGGGCCTGAAGTGCGTGAAGCCCGGTTGCGTCCAAAGTCGGAACACTGCGCATTCTTAAAATCAATACCTTCGGTACATATTGAACTCGCTCCAAGGCTCGGTTAAAGCGCTCAACAGCTCCGTAAAACAAGGGGCCAGAAACCTCAAATACCTCCACATCCTTCGGGATCTCGCGCTTTGAGATCGCGAGCGGATCATCTCCGTCCTCTTCTTCCTCGTCATCATCCAGTATCCGATTAGAAATCAACTCAGTTTCACTAGATTCACTCATACTTTGTAAGAAAAGAAATGCGGAAAGCACCACGCCGACTTCAATTGCAACCGTCAGATCAATTAGCACAGTCAAAAGGAAAGTGAGGCAGAGCACCCACACATCGCTACGTGGTCCGCGCAAGATGGAAAGAAAAGTACGCCATTCGCTCATATTCCAAGCAACATAAATTAATATAGCCGCAAGCACCGGCATTGGAATATGAACAGCGTAAGGGCCAAAAAACATCATGATAATAAGCAATGTAAGCGCGTGGATCATCGCGGCTACCGGCGTGCGTCCACCGTTTTTCACATTGGTTGCGGTTCTTGCAATTGCTCCGGTTGCCGGAATTCCAGAAAAGATTGGGGAGAGGATATTCCCAACTCCCTGAGCAATTAATTCCGTATTTGATCGATGCTTTGTTCCGAGCATTCCATCGGCCACCACTGCAGATAACAGAGATTCAATTGCTCCAAGCAATGCTATCGTCATGGCCGGAGGAAACATCTGTTTAATTAGATCGAAGCTGACATCAGGTATCCTGGGCGTGGGTAGATAGCTAGGAACCGCCCCAAACACCGATCCGATGGTGGCAATCGGCCAATCGAGAATTGCGACCAATGGAGAAAACAATATGATTACGATTAATGAACCTGGCACTTTGGCCGTAAGTTTTGGCCAGAGAAAAATTAATAGTAGCGAAGCGCCCCCCAGGGTTAAAGCATATGGATTTACAGATCCTAAATTTTGAAAATACAGAGCCCATTTTTCGATAAAATCGGCGGGGAGAGACTTCAGTGGCAATCCGAAAAAATCCTTTAACTGTGAAGAGAAGATAATTAAGGCGATACCGGAGGTGAATCCCACAGTCACCGGATATGGGATGAATTTCAATAAAACCCCGACCCTGGCGATACCCATTCCGATCAGCAGAAATCCTGCTATTAGAGTCGCAACCGCTAACCCTTCATATCCGTATTGCTCAACAATTTTATAGACAACTACAATAAATGCACCGGTCGGACCACTAACTTGAACGCGGCTTCCCCCGAGTGCAGCAACCACAAAACCGGCGACTACGGCAGTGTAAAGCCCCTGCTCTGGTTTTACTCCACTGGCTATAGCAAAAGCGATTGCCAGAGGAAGGGCTACAACTCCGACCACTAAGCCAGAGATAAGATCTGCAACGAACTTTTCGCGGGTGTACCCCTCTTTTAGCGTGGTAATGAGTTTCGGTCGAAACATTATCTAATCGTATGCAGCGGGCAGGCTTTGAGCAATTCTAAATTGGAGGCCTTCGGTGTAAGTTTAAACTCGGATCCGCCCTTTTAGGTTGCAAGGCCTCGATTGTATGGTGAATTTTTTCGCCTGCGTCAGTTTATTTAGCTCTTTAGGCCTGTCATAATCACCTCGTCTCAAAATTCCTGGATTTCGGCCAAAGATATACATAAGTGATCTTAACCGTTAGTCCCAAATAGTTGTGTATTTCGGAGTTTAAAAATGGAGATTAGGCAGAACCCAAGAATCAATATGCAACCAGACGAATGGGGTGTCGATATCTCATCTACTATCGTTGATTCAATCCGAGATGTGCTGATTCAAAGGTGTCAAGAGCTGGGATTTAAGGAGAGGGATTTTAGTTCCCGGGAGCGGGTGAGAGAAATTTCTCCCTCCAACCCCATGTTTGACCTTCTCGGAGCAGTTGGCGGCGAAGCTGCTCGGGAAGCCGCTAAAAGAAGCATAGACGCAAAGGCGTTTTACAGGATCGATGAGCTGCCCAGGAAAGAGCCGATTCTAATTGACGACGGTGGAACGATTGTTCACGGACATAAAGCTGGAGATTTTGATTCAGTTTTAAAAATCGCAGTTCGGGGCTGGGAAGGCGAGAATGTCGATACCAATGATCTAGTGGAGGAGATCTTAATTCAAAACGGGATTGATCCTATTGAGGCCGCATTTGGCTCGTGCGGGGAGGATGGAACGTTGGTGTACGCACTAAAGCGAGTGTCGGATCTCGGGTAGTTTTCTTACGTCCTGATGCGCGATAATGACTCTTTGGTCTCCATAGCTGACGCAAGCTATGGCTATCTAATGCATTAAATCTATAGATATCCCATCCGCTTTTTCTCCCCCGCCCGACAGTGATCGCTGGACTGTCCCAGGACGATTTGTGGTGATATTTGAGGAGAAACCCTCTCTAGTGCTGACTTGGTCGGAAAATACGGTGGTCATGGTATCACCTTGTCGTAAGATTCCAAGCGTTATAAATATGTTCTCGGATGTGCCATTCATCATGCCCCCCAATAAGGAGCCCGCTGGTTGGTAGTTTCCTTCCGCATCAAATGGCTGAAATACATCAGCCGGCAGAGGGTTAAGGGAACTAGCAACAATTCCAGATCCCCACTGGCCTAGAAAACTAACCGTGCGGCCCCTTGAGCTGTTAGGATTGATATCCCGCCTTTCCATGTAGTGTTCTACCTGTCTGCTGAAGAATTTTTGTACCTCATAGTTGTACCCCCACTGGATGGCCGCGTTAACAAGGCCCTTAGCAGCGGTCAGCATTGCTGCTTTCAACCCCTCCCTCACTGCAGATTTGTAGGCCGAAGCCGCAATATTACCCACCGTACCGCCGACACTACCTGATATGACACCTATGGCCGCACCCCATAAGCGGTCCTGCCCTGATTGATGATTCGTGGCAGCAATTCCGTAGCCAACCGCAGCTCTTAATATTACACCTCCCCATCCGCCGATTACAGAAACAGCGCCTTGAACAAATCCTTGAAAGAAGGCCTTTCTAAGATGAACTCCGTTAACACCAGCTTCATTATGAGCTTCATAGGCCTGAAGAGAGCCTTCAATTATTGCAGCGACCGCAGCCGCTATAAGTAGCTCGACAGAATGCCCTGAAGGATCTCAATATTTAAGCGGGTTATTAAGCGCATAACTATACCGGTTCAAAGACTGCGGGTCGGAGAGATCTGGGAGTAAGGTATCAGGTTGAATAAAGCGGCCGAGTCTTGGGTCATAGTAACGGGCTTTACAGTAGTATAGCCCAGTATCGCGGTCTAAAATATAGTCCGCATATAGGCTACTATCCTTTACCCCACTCATCTGACTTCTGATCTCACTATGGAGTGAGTACTCATAGTGCTGAGTTAATGCAACTTGTGAGTCTGTAACTATAGCGGTTGTCATAAAGATTGAGACGTAAAGTATGAATGTCAAAGGTATGATGGGCCCGCAGTCTCTTTCTTGAAAAGCCTTCGGCCTTACCCAAAATCTCGATGACAACCGCTATTTATCTCTGGCCGCTCACTTGGCCAGTAATTGCCAAAAAGATTTCTCAATCTTTCTGGCAATTACTATAAATTTGTTCCCTGCTGATGATCTGTGTGGAAATACCGGATAGTGTTCATCTGAGATGTTGATGCAGTACTGGTAGTGCTCGTACCAACAGCTGTCCCTTGAGTACCTCCATCTGCCCCGCTGGAGCTATTTACCAACAAGAGAGGCGGTATCGTTGCAACGCCATTATGAACTGTGGAACCTTACTCTTTATATCCACAGTTGGTGTTACACTCACCTACTCCAACTCCCCAATCAAACTTGCAAACTCCTCAATCCCCACAACATTCAACTGCCCTATCTGCCGCTTTTTAATTTCTGCCCCCACAACTTGAAACCCCCTAGTCCTGGGCAATATTCTACTTAAATACGACAAACCCGGATGAAGCTCTGCGTCCGACAGCTTCGCTTCAACTAGAATTTTTGGCGTTAGCCCTTCACACACTACGAAATCCACCTCATGCTTATCTTTGTCTCGAAAATACTGAAGCGTATATCTTCGACCGGCAGAGTCGTTGAGAAAATGAATCCATTTTAAGAGCGCTGCTCCCACTAAATTTTCGAAGCGATATCCCTCCCCATTTGTAGCAGCAGCGCAATCGTAAAAGTACACTTTAGGCTCGCGACGAATGCTGCGAGCAATGTTGCGGCTATACGGATAAATGATGAAGACAACATAGAGGCGTTCTAAGAGCTCAACCCATTTTTTGACAGTGGGCGGCGAAATGCCTATATCAGACGCAAGGTTTGAATAATTAATCGTTCCACCAACTCGCTCGCGTAAAAGTTCTATTAAAAGCTCTATTCCCCGGAGTTCCGAGATGTTCGATAAATCTCTTATATCTTCACGAAGCACCACTTTAAGCCTATCCTCACGAAGTCGTTCGGCATCCGTGGGATTTAGAAATGCCTCAGGGAACCCGCCCGTTTTAAGCAAGCGTTTTGTGGCGCCAAGTATACTGCTAATACGAAATATTTTCACTGCCTCTAGCGGGTCGATCGGGTGCAAGCGGTAGGTATACGTTCGACCGGTGAGAGCATCTCCCCCTTTCCGAAATGTTTCAAGGCGTGCACTGCCGGTAACCAGAAGTGGTGGGTCATTTTGATACTCATCGATGATTCCCTTTAGAAAACTCTTCCATTTGATATATTTGTGCAGTTCATCCAAAACCACCACACCGCTTTCTTTTGGCCAAGCCACTTCGCGTATGGTGCGCCGATCTTTAATCACATCCCAATTTAGGTAGTTAGATGGCGACGTGATTAGTGATTTCGTAAGAGTAGACTTACCTACCTGTCGCGGTCCGGTCAAAAACACGAGCTTCTTTTTAAGATCATCTGTAATTCGCGGGGTGACATAACGCATATCTGACCAATTAAAACACATATTTGATTTGGTCGCAACTATTTAAAACTGCCCTTTTAGAAAGTCGAAGGGGTATGGGGGCTTATTATGAAGTTGTATACAAACGATACGGATCAGACTCCGCAAGTTGAAACGTATGAGTATGTAATAAGCACAACTCCTCCCTACATAGTGCATAAGGGTGAGCTATCTAAGGTTACTGACGCTGAAAGTTTTGAAAAGTTTGGGGATGATGAAAGAGGTAGGGTAAAGATTAAGACTCGCTACCTCTCTCTTATTAACCAAGAATTCACCACTAAGTATGAGTACGACGCTAACGGCAATATGACTCGCCGCGGGAATCAGATTCTTCGCCACGATGATAGAAATAGACTTATTGAAGTTCAAAACTCTCCTACCAACAAAGTCAGCTTTGGAGATGACTCTAAGGGGATGCGGCTTTGGAGGAAAGCAGAAGTTAATGGCGAGCTCTATACCAGTATCTGGACGATGGAGTGTATGAAATTAAGGAGGAGGCTGGAGATAATAGCGCTAAAATCTAAACCATCTAATCGCAAACGGGCAGCGCGTTTGCACCTTTAGGCGCGCTCAAACGAAGGTTAAAACCATTGGTGGTGTCACTTCGATAAACTATGTGTATGGTTTTGATTACTTCCACCAAGATAGTTTAAGCGGCACAAGTGTAATGAGTGGGGAATTTGGGCGAGCTCATTCAAAGGCTAACCTATACCCCCTTCGGTGATGATCTTAATATCGAAGAGCCGGCTTCTGTTCTTCCCACTAACCGCTACTCAGGACAGCCTTTCGATAAAGATACAGGGCTTTATTACTACGGCGCTAGGTATTATGACGCAGAGTTAGGTAGGTTCATCTCCCCAGATACCATCGTCACCTCGGACCCTTCAGACTCTCAGGCCTTTAACCCCTACTCCTACGCCCTCAATAATCCACTCAAATTCAACGACCCAGATGGGCATGCACCTCAGGGAGGGCAACAAGGCTCCGATCAATATGCTCAGCTATTGTCAGGAACTAACGAGAATCAATTTAACACAGAGGACACGAAGGTCGCGAAGGAAACGGATAACCTATTCTCATTATCCAACTTTTTCCTCCTTCGCGTCCTCGGCGTCCTTGCGTTATTAAAACTCTATCGAAGAAATCTAACAGTGTCCGTCAGATCGAATACAGATTTGTACAACTAACTGTCGCTAGCACTGCGACGCAGAATATAAATAAGGCACTTCAAAGTGTTTGTCGGGTATTGGGACTGGGGCACGCCAAACATAATACCGCTGAATATCAACCACTTACCCCTACTCACAACAAAAATCTCTGAAATAATCACTCTAAGTCAGAACTTTCAGCGCCACATTGTCACAAAATGGGTCGTCCCGACCGACTCCTATTGTTCTGGGCTTAGACCATAGTTAGGTCCAAAGGAAGTTAGAGAAATTAAACGGTCAACGGAGGACCTAATTATGGCAATTGAATCATTAAGCTCACAATCTTCAACACCTAAAAGTCTGGCAGCCACTAAAGCATCCGCTCAAGCAGGCGCTTCCAGCACAGTTGAAACAGCTAAGCCAGGCGCATCTA
>CAZJXY010000147.1:0-7934 GCA_964549925.1 uncultured Bdellovibrionales bacterium
CCAGAAACAGCCCGGCACGAAATGACGTGGAGGTTCTTCTCCACCAAAGTTTTGCTTTTTTACTAATTGCCGGCATAGATTTTCTATTGCGATGGCAATTTAAAATCCTCCCACCCACTATCGATCTCGGAAGAGCTAAGTAGCCCGAGAGTAATTATTCTTGATAGAAATTTAATAGATCGACGGGAATTGCCAAAATCGATCCGACGCTTTACGGATAGATATGATCTAGTGCTGTTCAGATAACGACCGATCTCGCGATCTGAACCAAGCAATCTCAACGGGAAAGAATCAAGGACGCTCGCCTCTTTAAGGGCCGCCTCTAAATCTTCTACTGTCTTAATCTGCGGCTCCTCACCATCATTGAGCAGATCGATCGACACTTTATAAACCTGAGCTATTGGATCATATTTAATCCTTTTTCGTTCCAGACCCTCAGTGCTACAATGATCGAGCCAGAACCGTCTCTTCTTACAGAGCATCGACGAAAAGCGAACCTCCAATTCGATCCCTTTTTGCAATGCTTCACTTAGCTGTTCGACACCACGCTCAGATGAGGAGCTATAGTCGAGCGTAACCTCGCGCCGCTGGAAATCAAACCTGGTCAAGACCTCCGGTGGCGCGGCTGTAATAAGCACCAGAAAAATTAAGAGTTCAACCATGCTCAAAGACTAAAAAAGCGTCAAGTTGCCTGCGCTTTTTGCAGCTATCTTCCGTCCCACATGCTGATAGCCAAGCGCCGTAACTTCTCTACCGCGACGCCCACGAACTAGCAATCCTTCCTGCAATAAAAATGGCTCATAGACCTCTTCTAACGTATCGCGCTCCTCTCCTAAAGTAGCAGCAACTGCCTCAATTCCTACGGGCCCGCCATTAAATTTATCAATTATGGTCTCAAGGATCGCCCGATCCATTCGATCAAGTCCGCGTTGATCAATCTCAAGCAAGTCCATCGCCCGCGCAGCTATTTCCGCAGTTACTTTACCATCGGCTCTCTCTTGCGCATAATCTCTGACTCTTTTTAATATTCTATTTGCAATTCGGGGAGTGCCGCGTGAACGACGGGCGATCTCCTGCTCGGCGCTCAGATCGATATGAACTTCTAATAAATTGGCTGAACGTCGAACGATTTTCTGCAATTCTGCTAGGGAATAAAACTCAAGTCGCTGCACCATACCAAATCGATCACGAAGAGGAGAGGTTAGCAATCCGGTACGAGTAGTAGCGCCAATTAAGGTGAATGGTTTCAACTCAACTTTTATCGTGCGCGCTGCAGGACCCTGTCCGATTATAATGTCAATGTGATAGTCCTCCATCGCCGGATAAAGTACCTCTTCAACCGGCCTAGAGAGCCGATGAATTTCATCAATAAAAAGTACGTCTTTGGAGCTTAGCGACGATAGAATAGCAGCTAAGTCTCCAGGCCGTTCCAATACCGGCCCTGAGGTAGCTTTAAATCCAACCCCTAACTCCTTCGCCACGATTCTAGCTAAAGAAGTCTTCCCTAATCCTGGTGGTCCGTGAAAAAGAAGGTGATCCAGTGGTTCATTTCGATTCTTGGCGGCTTGGCAGGCGATTAATAGATTACTCTTTAAAGATTCCTGCCCTACATACTCATCGAAGGAAGATGGCCGTAAACTGACCGGTGCTGAAAAATCGGCGTCTTCATTTGCGAGTTCCGCCCGACTGATCCATGCCTCCACTTCGGCCTGAGATTTTTGATCGCTTGTATCGTCTGTGCTTTTATCCGACATCTGCTACCTTTTAGACAAATTTAAGTGCCTCGCGGATAAGGTCTCCTGCACTCTTTGCGCCCGACTGGGAGAGTGCCTGCTTCAACGCTCGCTCCGCATCCTTAGCTGTAAAACCAAGTGAGCGCAGCGCTTCCACCGCATCTTCTAGTGGTCTCTCCTCGACCCTTTCAACCATTAGCGCCGGCTGCCGTCCCTCAAGCGCAAATTCTGAAACTTTCTCCTTTAATTCAACAACGATTCTTTCTGAAAGCTTACGACCGATTCCCTTCACCTGCTGAAGTTTGGCGGTATCACCACTTCCAATTGCGCGCAAAAGTTCCAATTTATCGATCCTTGAAATAATATCGCTCGCCGTCTTCGAACCGACTCCACTAACTAGTTTAAGTAAGGAGAATACCTGCCGCTCCAGAGTATCGGCGAAGCCATATAGAGTTATCGCGTCCTCGCGCACATCGGTATGAATTACGAGAGTGGTCTCTGAACCAAGCGATAAAGAGTCCAAGCAGGCTCTGGAACAACGTACCTCATATCCCACACCGTGAACATCAATTAAAGCACCATGCGAGCTAACTTCAACCACTTTTCCGGCGAGCCGACCGATCATATCATCACCATATTATAAGGATCCAATGGGAAGGCGTAAAAGCACAAGGCGAAAAAGTAGCAGAAATCCTCGTTTAGGGACAAAGAAATCTTTGGGATTCCTTTCCCGGATGAGAGCGCTTCTTTTTAAGTCAAAACTCCGCAGCGTGGGGGTGGTTTTCGGATTTGGGGTGTTGGTAACTCTGGTAACATTCCTATTTGTCGACATGCGAGTCCAAGCGCGCTTAAAATCGCGAGGCGTAAAAGTTTCCTCTGGGATATATTCTGATGCGACTAGGATAACTCCAGCAAATCACATACCAGTCCCCCAACTTGAGACCTCTTTAAAACGCCGCGGTTATATCGGGGTTTCAACCTCTCCTGAAAAGGAGGGAGAGTATAGAATTGACTCGGGTGTACTGACCTTTAAGACCCGCGCTTTCGAGCTTACGAAATCGCGTGTGATTGAGTCTGTAGAGATCGTCTATGGTCCAAATCCGGGTCAAATTCGTAACGTAAGAAATGGGCAGGACCAAACCTTCTTTCTAGAACCCGAACTATTGCAGGAGTTTTCCGATACCTCACGCCGTGCTTCGCAGCAACGAACCTTATCGGATATCCCCAAGTCAATGCAGTTAGCAGTGATTGCTACGGAGGATCAGCGCTTTTACTCTCATTTTGGAATTGATATTCTGGGATTGTTTAGGGCACTTTTAGCAAATTTGCGCGCGATGGCTTTCGTCCAGGGTGGAAGTACACTGACGCAGCAACTGGCCAAGAATCTGTTCTTTTCCCCTCAGAAAACCATACTTCGAAAAGTCTTGGAACTCTTCGCCGCTGTCAGCCTCGAATGGCGTCTAAGTAAAGAGCAGATTTTGGAGCTTTATCTTAATGAAGTTTACTTAGGTCAAGACGGCTCTGTGGCCATTCACGGAGTTGGGGAGGCCGCTCACGCTTTTTTCGGCAAGGACTTGATAAAGACTACCTTGTCGGAGCAGGCTCTGTTGGCTGGAATCATCCAAGCTCCATCATATTACTCTCCAAGGAAACATCTCAATCGCGCACTAAAGCAGCGCGATATGGCTCTTCAAAGGATGCTTGAGGCAAAATTCATCTCTCCAGCTCAACTAACTAAAGCCGAGTCCGAAGAGGTGCGGATTACAAAGAGTCGCCCCTATCCGCGCCGCATCCCCCATTACGCAGATACTCTGCGCCAAGATTTGGAAACAAAACTCGATCTAGAGAGCTCGATTCAAGCGGGGTTGACTGTGCGAAGCGGCATTAACCTAGATCTTCAAAGTTGTGCCGAAAGTGCAATCAGCGCTGGACTCGTAAAGATTGAAAAAGAGCACCCGCGACTAGCGAAGAGAGAACAATCTTTGGAAGCTGCTCTACTATCGATTGAACCATTCAGCGCTAAGATTCGGGCGTGGGTCGGCGGCAGAAATTTCGCCGCAAACCAATTTGATCATGTTAACTCAGCTCAAAGGCAGGTTGGCTCTACCATAAAGCCTTTTTTGTATTTAACTGCGATTGACCCGAATTTAAATACTTATAGACCAGCCACTCCGATAAGCATTCTCCCCGATCGGCCGCTTACGGTCGAATTAGCCCGGGGCCGAAGCTGGGAGCCGCAAAACTACGACAAAAAGTTCCGTGGCGATGTTACCCTACGCTACGCACTGGAGCGCTCGTTAAATTCACCCGCAGTTTTTGTTGCTACTAAAGTTGGGCTTGCGGCTTTTACCAGAACCGTGGAAGCCTTCCGTGTTGCGGACGAAGTTCCTGAAGTTCCTGCTGTAACACTCGGCGCACTTGATACAAATTTACTCAAACTGACTGCCGCCTATGGAGCATTAGCTAACGGAGGAAATTACATTTCACCTAGATTGTTTGTCTCAGCGACGGATGCCTCTGGAGAACCTTTGCTGTACAACGATCTTTCTGAGACGCGCGTAGCTAATGAGGGCGCGGTATTTATCCTTACTAATATCCTGCAAGGAGTAATCGAGCGCGGAACAGGTCGAGTGGTTCGCTCGCTTGGATTTGAGGGAGCGGCGGCGGCCAAAACCGGGACATCGGATCAAGGGAGAAACTCTTGGTTTTTGGGGTATACTCCAAACCTTGTAACCGGCGTATGGGTTGGCTTCGATGATAATTCCGAAACGGATCTTACCGGCGCCACAGGCGCTGCGCCGATATGGGCTGAATATATGAAATGTGCTGCTCCGTTTATCGAGGAGAGCAGCTTTATCCGGCCGCCAAATGTAATATTTCGAGATATTGATAGCCAGAGCGGAGCACTGGCTACTCGTGAGTGCCCAAGGGAAGATATCATCCAAGAGCTTTTTTTAGAGGGGACCGAGCCTAGATCCGCTTGCCCAATTCACGGTGGCTATGGCGATGAATTTGATCGAAGACCCCCTCCGCCACGAGAAGAAGAACGTCGAAGAAAGCGATCGCTTTGGGAGATATTGTTTGGTTAAACGGCGGTCTTAGGATTACCAATCAACCCGGTTTATTCTGTGATCGATTCTGACCCAGGTGTTATCGAGATCTATTTGGGCGAGCTCTTTAGCCACCGATTCAGTGCTTGAACCTAAGTCCTTCCCAAACACTTTACCATCAGCGCCGGCGATGTAAGTTCGCAATCCGCTAACGTTCCATTTGACTGGATAGGCCAAAATCGCATAACCGCCGACAAGATTTCCATCGACAAGGTAGTTACGTTGGCCGCCACGTGTCGCTCTACCCTGAGCAGTAATAATTCGATACACGTATCCTAAGTATGGTTGAGGTTTACCAGGGGTGAAGGTGTACCCTTCAGAAAGAGCGTTTTTTATCGGGCTATTTAAGGGACTTTCCGGCTCTCCAGGATTCGCCTGCCAATATAACCCATCTCGTTTCCCTGTGGTGCTTAATATTCGTTGCGCATACTCCTGTACTCCATCTCCATCGTGGTCATTTTTATAGTAGAGACCTTGAGCTCGAGATATGTCCAGAATCGTATCGACTGCAATAACTTCGTTGATCTCTCTGCGAGCTTCTTCGGCAACATCTCTGGCGTAATATGTTTCGAAATGCCATCCGTTACCACGACTGACTAAAGGGATTCGCAACGCCCATCCCTCAATTCCAAAGCGCAGCTTGTACCAACTTTCCTCTGGGTGTTCTTCACTAATGGTCGGGATTAGCTCAGCTCTTTGATCTAATCTGGCCGACATTCGGCCCATCATATATTTATCAGCAGTCGGATCTCCGCTAATAATTATGTCTCTTCCTTCCTCGCCAAATATTTCAATCAAGCGGTTTGGGTCCCCTGATTTAAAAGAATCTTTGAGCGCAGCGAGAGCCTGCTCTGGTGCATCAAAATGCCTTCCGCGCAATTCAGAGGAGAGCGTACGATTTTTTGATTGACCCGCTCCACATCCACTTAAGACCAAGGCGACGATCAACCAAAGGGCTATTTGTTTAATTAGGCTAGACATTCTTTCCTCCGATGCAAACCATTTACTTGCAAGGTATATAGTTCACTTTAACAAAGAGATCTATAGGAGCTTATTCGTTCCCTAGCGCCTGATAAAACGGCTTACCCGCAAAAAAGGATAATCAACACCACAAAACTAGTTTGACTAGCAGTAACGTTTAAACCGATCTGTCGCAGACATTATAATAACCGAGGATAAGTCTCTCACCTATGCAGACGCAGTCTGAGACCCAGAATATTGGTATTGGGGTATCAACCGTCAAATTCAAATTCTAGGATAGAATTGTCAGATTTCGCGATTAACTTGCATTGAAATTGTGAATCCTCACTACGTTTTGGCTAAACAAGCGAGATCGTCAAAAATCACCACACGCTGCTGCAATATCAGTCTAGCGATATGCCAATAATTACTAACTGGCGACTATGTACAATCAGATAGATTGGAACGACTTAAATAAATCGTTCCAAGAGGCAAATTTTAATCCGAACACGATCCCTTCACTGGATCGCGCGTTGCTTGCGCTTGAGGCTCGCCGCCGCGAGCGCTACGGTGAGCATATAAAGCCAGAAAGTTTAAGAGGGATCACATTCGAAAATGTAAGGTCTCCTGAAAATAATGATCTGTCATTCGACCTAATAAAGTCAGACCTAACCCCGAGCAAGCAAGTCGCGCTTCAATTAATGCAACTAGTTGCCCCGGTATACGCGTCGCGTCTAAAGGACTTAGCCATTTCAAATCCCACTCGGGTTCCGGATCTCTCCGTTCACGGAGGTTATCTGATGTTTGACCAGCGCAATCGGGAAAATCTTCAGATTGAGATCTTAGTCAGCTTTCAGCAGTCGGGTAGTTACATCCTCCCGCAACACTGCTCTGACGGTAACCTTGAAAACGGTCGAGCACAGGATAGATACACTATTTATAATTCCAACTTTGCTGGCCTGATACTGCGCTCAGGAGTTAAAGAGGCTGACCTTCCACGTATCCAATCTGGGCAGTTTGAAAACATCAAGGTTTCGCGAATTGAGCTTCATGCATGCCGAGAGGTGATCAAGCAGGAACTTCAAATTCTAGAAAGTTTCGGCCAGGGAGGTCACTTTGATCCACTGTTTAGAGGCACAATCGCTCAGGGATTGGCGCAGCGGCTAAAAACGACCACTGAAAACCTTTCAAATCTTGGAGTCCATACCGATAAATTACGCTTAAACAAAATTGAGCGCGGTGTACCGACATTAGAATCTATCTCCGAGCAGTCTGAGCTCAAGGCCCACTTTCGAACCAGATTTCCGGGGGGTAGCGCCGAGATACGGAGCAAATGGAATCCTACAAATTGGAGTTTTGGATGGGAGCTATTCTCGATCAAGCTACGACCAAATGAACTGTTTGGTCACGGAGGTAGAAACTAAATGAGTAGAAATTTTAAGTGTGGCCAAAGGAGAAAGAGATGGAACTTTCGTTCAATAATTCAAGTGGAGATATCCCGATCTGGCGCAAACCAGAGAATGACTATGTAATCGAGCTCTTAGATGGCGTTATCGTCGAGCTAAAGCGGTCACAATCAGCACAACAGGAAGCCATAAGTATCTTTAAGGCCGGCGCTGAAAAAGGTGCAGGGGAGCGGGCTCTCGTCGATGCAGAGCTAGCAGAGCTTCGACAAGGCCACGACTTCCATCAATTAATGCGCTTTTGCAGAATTAACGAAGCCGTTTGGCCAGATTGGGTTTTAGAGATCTCAGCAGCCTCACGCGGAGAGGGTGGCAATCTTCGAGTCCTCGCTAGTATTAGGCATAACGGAACAGGGGAATATCTATTTTTTGATCCATCATCCTTAGGAAAATTGCTGACGGGTCAAGAAAGAGCGAACGACTTATTTGAAACGGCAGCGAGGGTTCCGGCTAATAAATTTACCGGATTTATTATCAATATCGAGAAATCAGCTCGTGGCATAGGGTTGGAGCATGGCACGGTTGTTCCGCCATCGGTACTAAAGCAAGAGCTTAGTAAAGCAACTGACGGTTCAAGTGACTTAGCTGCTCAGCTAATCGAATTCTGCTCACAAGATCAGACCTGGGCGACTAATCTCACCGCGATCACACTTGCAAAGGTTAATCCA
>CAZJXY010000148.1:0-7932 GCA_964549925.1 uncultured Bdellovibrionales bacterium
GTTGATGTAGTTCACCTGTGCCGGGTCGATCTTGGCATCCTCATTTGCTCCGCGCATGCAGGTAATTGCCCCCTCACCGTCTTCTGAGGGAGAGGTAATATGGTAGGCGTCACATGACGCCCCATAACCCACGACTTCGGCAAGGATTGGCGCACCGCGCTTCTCAGCCATCTCGAGGGCCTCAAGAATTAAAATCCCACAGCCTTCTCCAAGTACGAAACCATCTCGGTCTTTATCGAAGGGACGGGATGCTTTCTCAGGTTCTTCGTTTCGAGTTGAAAGGGCCTTCATTGCACAAAACCCCCCGATGGCAATCGGAGTTACAGTACTTTCTGAACCGCCGGTTACCATAAGATCCTGCATACCGTGCGCAATCATACGGTAGGACTCACCAATCGCATGGGTAGAAGAGGTACAGGCGCTGGTAACCGTAAAATTGACCCCTTTTAATCCAAACTGAATCGCTACGTTGCCAGGGCCAAGGTTAGAAATCATTCTTGGAATTAGAAACGGGGAGATCTTTTTTGGTCCACTTTCTAAAAACACCGAGTGATACTTCTCGATAGACTCAAGTCCTCCAATGCCAATTCCTAGAACCACCCCCATCTTATGCAATGAATAGTTATGCGACCCAAGTTTAGCCGCCTCCCAAGCTTGGCTGGTTCCGGCAATCGCATATTGGGAAAAAGGGTCCTGCTTTCTTGCTTCTTTGGCATCGAGATATTTCACAGGATCGAACCCCTTAACCTCAGCGGCAATTCTTGTAGGGAACGCCGTTGCGTCAAATCTGGTAATCGGCCCAACCCCTGATTTACCAGCTAAACATGCGCTCCAGGCCTCCTCGACCGTGTTGCCGATCGGAGCAACCATCCCCAACCCAGTGATTACGACTCGTCGCTTTTGCATCACTATAAGCCCTTGAAATTACGAGATAAGATAAATAAAGCGGCGATACCTTAACATAAATCGATCTAAAGAGCATCCTGCACGATTGGCCCTTTGATCGGGGCTCCAAGTACGCTGGAAAGGTGTAAGAGTCGCTCCAAATAACGTTCAAGTGCGGGGATATCGCGACGTAACCTCCGGACCAAAAAGGAAATGATTCTTTCTGGAAGTTTGATCCCCCTCTGTCTTGCTATCTCGACCAACACAGATGGAAGCTCGCTTTCACCGGGTGCTCCTATAATCAATCCACTAGCAGCTCTAAGTCTGCTCTTTATATGATCGTCGCAGGGCAGATCATCTACAACCAATTCACCAAGAAAAATTAGCTTGGCACCAGCATTGCGAATTCGCTCAATCACTCCAACAAACTCTCCAGACTGCCCCGGCTTAAGGTGTTTTAGATAATGATCTATGTCGTCCACGATCAAGACCTCAGCCGCTGACCAAAGAAGACCATTCCCGCCATTTTCTAAGTTTCGCCTTTCCAACCACTTTGAAAATTCGGAGCCGTCAACAATATAAGGAATAAATCCAGAATCTGTAAAATATGAGAACAGGGTAACGGCCAAATGAGTCTTGCCCGCTCTTGCAGTCCCTTGAATATAACGGATTTGATAGTTCGCATCGGGTTTCCACGAAGAAAGTTCGGCAAATATTTCTCTCACCCCAGCGTGCGGCAAGAAATTTTGAGGTAAATACGAAAGTCGCTGAATTATTTTGAGCGGTAACTGCTGCATGGTCTCAATTCAAAATTTCAACATCCGATCGCTATCGCGTCTTCAATCTCTTCAGGCTTCCATCCGGCGAAACCTCCAAGTTCGGAGAGCTTAAATTCTAACTTTTCATAACCTCTACGCAGATGATGAGGCTCGTAAATCTGAGTTGAACCGCTAGCGCCTAGGGCTGCAACGACTAAAGAGGCTGCTCCTCGAATATCATGTCCTTCAACCGGGGCTCCGCTGAGTCTTTGAACGCCTTCTACTGTTGCTATTCGGTCATGAGTTTCGATTTTAGCACCGAGCCTCAGCAACTCTGAAACGTGAGTAAACCGTCCCTCAAAGATTGTCTCTTCAATTACACTTCTTCCCTCCGCCGTAGCGAGGGCAGCCATCAAGGGGGCCTGGATATCAGTCGCCAAACCAGGAAAAGGAGCGGTCGATACTCTCACACCTTTCGCTCCACTCTCTGCATTTACCATCACCCAGTCGATTCCAGATGCGACTTTCACGCCCATCTCGACAAGTAGCTCTATAAACGATCCAAGGTCTTTAGGTGCAACCCCATTCACCCGAACTTCCCCTCTGGTGGCGACACCAGCTAGTAGATAAGTTGCCGCTTCGATCCGATCACCCAGAAGCTTGACCTTAGCACCGCCTAATTCGCGCTTCCCAGTAATTGCCAAAGTCGCACTGCCCGCTCCTTCGATCGTTGCGCCCATCGAAGAGAGCATCTCACACAGCGCAACTATCTCCGGCTCTCTAGCAGCGCCGTTAATTACAGTCGTACCGGGAACCAACGCAGCCGTCATCAAAATCTGATGAGTCGCACCAACTGAAGGCATTCGAAGTTCAATCTTAGCAGGGTGCAACCCAGATCGAGCTGAGGCATGTACTACTCCGTGCGTCAGTTTAATATCAGCTCCCATCTTGGCAAGTGCTTCTAAATGTATATCAACCGGACGAGTTCCAATCGCATCTCCGCCCGGCAAAGCAACCTCTGCCAACCCTTTGCGCGCAATCAGAGGACCAAGGACCCAAAATGAAGCTCGCAGAGCCTTGACTAAGGTGTAACTCGCTTCAAATGATTCGATAGACGGTGTCTCGATACAAACCGCCGATCCCTCATAACTTACTACCGACCCGAGCTGTTCAAGAAGATTTATGGTCAAGTCCACATCTTGAAGTTGCGGCACTCCGGAAAATTCACATCGCTCTGAGGTCAGTAAACTCGCGATAAAAAGTGGCAATGCCGCATTCTTTGCTCCGCCAACCTTAATTGATCCCTTGAGAGGTTTGCCCCCGCGTATCTCTAGAAATTCTTGCATAGGAGCGTAAGGTTAAAGCTTTAAAGCGGCGCAGTCAAAATTTGCACCTGTCCCCCGGTCTGAACAAGGTTAAAAACTGAAATACCCGTAACCGTTCAGAGTTTGAGCCGAAGACGAGTCATCGAAACGGAATCGAGACGAGACATTATTTCCTATAAGTCGCAGGAGCGATTCCGTTTTGTGACGAAGTATTAGGCCAAAGGCTGAACGGTTAGCAAAACTTCAAGTAAACTAAACGATCCAAGCTAGCTAAGTCGCGGAGAAACCTAATCTCTTTACACCCGGGAACGAACTTGCCCACCATCTTTTCAATCAATATTCGTTGGGTGGCTCCAATTTCACAAAGAAAAAGTGAGTCCGCTTTCAAATACTTCGGTAACGAGACAAGAATTTTTTCGATAGCTTCCAGGCCGCTTTCTCCAGAAAAGAGAGCGCTCCTCGGTTCAAAGGAAAGTTCCGGTGAAATCTCACGATCGTTCGCTGCGATGTAGGGAGGATTTACCACCACCAAATCATACCGCTTCTGACTATTTTCTAAATTCGAGAACCAATCGCTTTGAACGAATGTAATGGAGTCTGCCACCCCATGCGTAGCCGCATTCTCAACTGCTACCTTTAACGCGTCCGTGGAGATATCCAGTGCTGTGAGAGCAAATGGCTTACCCATCTTTTTTAATTCATGAGCCACGGCCACTGAAATTGCTCCCGAACCGGTGCCTAGCTCCAAAATTTCAATTTGCTTATTCTTAGATCTCAAAAAATCAAGTGCGGCTTCTACCATGAGCTCAGTCTCGGGACGCGGGATCAATACACTTGGATTTACTTTTAAAGGTAGGCCCCAAAATTCCTTATACCCTAGAAGGTAAGCTACCGGCTCATGCTTTGCTCGACGATTAACTAACGTTGTGTAAGCTTTTTCGACATCGGCTGATACCTCAAGCTCAGGGTAAGCGCGTAACTTTTCACGCGTCAGACCACTTGCGTGCATTAATAAGAGCTCTGCATCAAGCTGGGGGGACGAGGACGTCTTATTTAGTATGTCAAGACCTGTTTGCAGGAGCTTTCCTATCTTCACGCCCCTCCTTTGAAACGGTTTACTGCTCTAATATCGCCTGAGGTGACTCACCCTTTAATGCCAACGTCTGATAATGTGTAATTAACGGCTCAATCACTTGGTCAGCATCTCCATTTATGACTGAGGCCAGATCATAAAGCGTAAGGTTGATGCGGTGGTCTGTCACCCGGGATTGTGGAAAGTTATAGGTCCTAATCCGCTCCGATCGATCCCCGGTTCCCACTTGAGATCTGCGGTCTGCCGCACGGGCTGCGCGTGCCTCTTCTTCTTCCTTTTCTAATAGACGCGCGCGCAACACTCGCATAGCCTTGGCTCGATTCTTAATCTGGGATTTCTCATCCTGCATCGACACCACAATTCCGGTTGGAATGTGCGTAATTCTAACTGCAGAGTCGGTAGTATTCACGCTCTGGCCTCCGGGACCGCCAGAGCGAAACACATCCACCCTCAAATCTTTTTCGTCGATCTTAATCTCGATCTCCTCTGCTTCCGGAAGGACGGCTACAGTGACAGTCGATGTGTGAATTCTTCCCTGAGCTTCAGTCTCCGGAACGCGCTGAACTCGATGCACGCCACGTTCATATTTTAGGCGACTAAAAGCCCCTTGGCCATTTACCATGGCAATTACTTCTTTGTATCCACCCTTTGCGCCATCGCTGGAGCTTAAGAGCTCAACCTTCCATCCCCGTGACTCAGCATAACGAACATACATGCGGAATAGGTCACCCACAAAGATGCTGGCTTCATCTCCTCCGGTCCCAGCCCGAATTTCAAGTACTACGTTTTTATCGTCGTTCGGATCTTTGGGAAGTAGAAGGATCTTTAAGCGCTGCTCTAGACCTTCGAGTTCTCCCTCCAACATGCGGATCTCGTCTTTGGCCAATTCTATCATTCCTGAATCTCCACCGCTTTGAAGCACATCACGGCTTCCTTTAAGCTCCTCACTGGCCTTCTTATGCGCTCGGTAGGTAGCAACTACCTCCTGCAACTCTTTATGCTCTTTCGAATACTTACTTAGCAGCTCATTTTTGGTGATCACTTCTGGTGATGAGAGAAGCTGCGCTAATTCCTCATAGCGTCTTTCCACATCTCGTAGCTTTTCCCACATAAGTTCGTCCGGTAATTTATCCCTTCAGAGTAAAAGGTATAGCGTATTGGCAGAGGTAAAGGCAAATTGACTGCCCCCAAGTGGTTGTTCTCTTTTAACTAAGTGAGTAGGCTCAAGTTCGCTGATGATTGTAAGATTAACCCTATTAATACTGTTACTCTGGCCGACTCTGTGTAGAGCAGAAAGTGAGTGGAACCATGCCCACGATTTTCTTCAAGGTCGTGCAGCCTTGATCGCCGGAGAGACCAAGCAGGCAAGAAAAATCTTTGACCGACTGAAAAATGTCAAGGCTCTTCAAACTTGGTGCAAATACTACCTAGCCGAGGCAACTCTGCTTGATGGTAATTTTAGTACCGCGAATAAGCTTTACTCACAGATTAAGTCGGACGGCGTTCCGAATTTGGCGAAACAACTCGCGATCGAGCAATTGCGCTTGCAACAGGGAGCCAGAATATCAAACCAGACACTAGATCAGTTGAAGGCAAACGCCGAGCTAGTACGCCTAGACGAGGTCTCGGCCCAGTTTCTTTTGCTCAAGGGAATGAGCTACCTTTCACGCGGCGAGCTCATGCTCGGAATGCAATCACTTCTTGAGCTAGATCAAAATTATCCAAAAACAGTTGCTAGGAAAAAGAGCGGGATATTTCGCACTAGATGGCTAAAGAGTAAAGCATCCCTCGCTCCTGAAATTCGTTTAATGCACTCGCGACTTTTAGGCTCAGAGAAGGAGTATAACCTCGCATTTGAATGGTTAAAAGGTGTCGCTCTCGAATACGGAGCCGCTAATCGGGAGAAGGAAGCTGAGGCTGCTCTAAGTTGGGAACTCGATCTTTTGACTGCCGCCAATAAGCCAAAGGAGCTAACTGACCTTTTTTCCACGTTGAGCTCTGAGCAAAGCCGCTACAGAGAATTTGGAGTGACAGAACTTGCGCGTAGAAGCTGGCAAAAAAACGATTATCAGCGCGCCAAAGAGACGCTAAATCAACTCCCCGCTTCGTCTCCTTTTCGTTCCTATTTACTTGGGCGAATCGCTGAAGAGCATAGCGACTATGCTCTCAGCCGCACTTATTACCAAAAGGCTCTCTCACAAGGAGAGTTCTCCGACAAGTTCCACGCTGCTTTTCGACTTGGACTGCTTCAGTTTGCTGATCATAAATTCAAGCATGCAGCTGAAGATTTCAAAGCCTCAATAGATATCCTTGGCGAGAAAGATTCCGCCGACTACCAAGCCGCATATTTTTGGAGAAATCAAAGTCTACGCAAGGCAAACTTAAAGCTCGACAACGATCCTCAGCCCTATGACCTTCGATCTGTTTATTTTTGGTTAGAAAAAGGGGCTCGATACGATTCTCCACAGGCGGCAGCTAGTCGAAATATTTTGCCAGTCATTAATTTAAAATCCTGCCCAGAGGCCAAAGCTTCGGTTGTGCCAGAAAGGGAGAGGATTGACTGGGGGGCACTTTCTCGAATCGGGCTTAGTAACTACTTGGGAGCAGAAATCCGCTTAGCTAACCCAGGAAACGATCTCGAAGCAAAATTTAAGCGTATTGCGCTTTACGATTATTTTGGTGCTCATGCGGAAAAATTCAGAGAGTTTTGGGAGCGGACGACCTTTGCAGAGGCATATGAGCGCTGTCCCAAAGAGACGCTCCAAGCCCTATATCCACTCCCCTACTTTGAGATTTTTCAATCTTTGGCAACTCACTTTTCTCTTCAGCCACAGTTGGTATTGGCCTTCTCTAGAACTGAGAGTGCATTTAACCCACTTGCCGTTTCAAGAAGCGGCGCTATGGGATTAATGCAGCTTATGCCAAAGACCGCGGCAGAACTAGGGTTTACCCCGCAACCCTGGGAACGTGAGCCGCCACTAACTGCGTTTCTCCCGCCAACTAACGTTCAGCTCGGTGCTTCTTACGTCAGAAAAATGTTGGATCGCTTCTCAGGAAAGTGGTTTCAAGCCGTAGCTGCCTATAACGCCGGACCCGAGGCCGTCGATCGCTGGGTCTCAAGATACCCAGGACTTCCGGCTGAAGTTTGGGCCGAACTCATTCCTTACAAAGAAACTAGGGAATACGTTAAGCGGGTAATGGCGGCTTACTGGATCTATGCCGCTTTATCGAAGGGCGGTGTCACTCAACCAAACTGAACACTACTTCACCTAAGGGCGTACCACTGACCTTGTCTCGTTGAGTGACGGTATCAGCAACCGGGTTGTAAAATCTCATCTTTGATGAATTTTGGAACAAAACCTCTTCTCCATCATCGGTCGAGTTGTAGTCACCGACTACAACAGTTCCTGAACTAGAGAAGGTCTTTGAGCCAAGCTCAGTGCCTTGAGGTGAATACACTGTAAAGCTCGTGTCGGAACCGTCGCTCTGCGTAAAAAGTACGCCATCGGTCCCATCAGTAAGAGAAATTGGAATCGGCCGTGGACGATCGCCTAGCGCCAAATCCTTGGGAAAGGCATTAAAACTCTCGACGCTCCCGGTTTCCAAATCCTTTAATTTCAGCCGCGATCTCTTAGTAGTTCCCTTACCAAAAGCAGCAATCCAATCCCTATCTCCTTGGAAATTGACGAAACTAGCCCTATCACCGTTTTTCCCGAATCTTACCTTTCGTTGCGAGCTACTATCAGTAAATAAATCATAAGCGATTCGCCAAACTAGCCGCTCACCTTTAACTCTAACCGTGGCAGCATCGGCGAGCCCGTTGCCATTGAAATCTGCACCGGCAATGATCAAGTCACCTTTTCGCCCGAAG
>CAZJXY010000149.1:0-7863 GCA_964549925.1 uncultured Bdellovibrionales bacterium
GGAAATCAACCAAATCGGCACGCAAATGCCCTACAATGGAGTCCGCATCGACCGGCCGTCCACTCACTCGGGCGAACCTCGCCTTGCCCCAAAAAAAGAGGAGACCTCTCATGAATCATCGTTCCGCATTTACTTTGATCGAGCTTCTCGTCGTTATCGCCATTATCGCGATCCTGGCGGCCATACTTTTTCCTGTCTTCGCCCAGGCCCGCGAGAAGGCCCGCGCCACTTCCTGCCTCTCCAATTGCCGCCAGACTGGCCTGGCGGTGCAGATGTATGTGCAGGATAATGATGAGCGATTTCCCTTCGGCCACATGCACGATATGGATGTCGATGAGCATGGCGACGCGCCGAGCTGGCTGGACACGGTGCTGCCCTACATCAAGTCGAAGCCGCTCTATCGCTGTCCGTCAGACTCCAGCCCGCTCTGGAATGCCGGCGACGAGCCGCGCGAGACCTCCTACGGGATCAATGCCTACTTCACCCCCAACCACGAGCCGTATTTTGGCATCGCGCTCGGGCAGATCAGCAGTCCGTCGGAGTGCATTCTGGTGACCGAGCTGGCCGACGCAAGAGACGAGGATCACTTCATGCCCATGCTCTGGGGCAATCCGTCGAAGGAAAGCGATCCCGAGGAGCAGGAAGACGAGTGGGATCTCGACAAAGGCGAGCCTAAAAGCGTCGCGATCCGCCGTCATCAGGGCGGTGCGAACTATGTCTTCACCGACGGTCACGCCAAGGCGCACCACTTCGCGCAGACGTGGCAGCAGGTAATTGGCAACCCACCCACCCGCGATTGGTACGATCCCCTAAGACCCTGAGTCATGGAGACGAACGAGAGCGGGCGGCTTGGGTGGCTAAACTGCTTCTGCAATAGCAGCGTCGGATGCAAAAGGGAGTGCTCTTTTGTGGGCTATGTTCGTGCTGGTGCCGAAGAAGTGCTGTCGACCTGTGGCCGTCACAGTGGCATGCCTCACTCTCCAGACGCCCGCCGGCCAGCAGAATGTGCATTGCCACGGTCCTCCGGCGCGATGACTTGGCGCCGGAGGGGAGGCGGGTACCTGTTCGAGGACGTGCGCGTTCCTTTCGCTCGGCTGTGTGCGTCGCCGATGCGGACCACCTAAGAGTTTTGTCAATTACGTCTCTGCTACGATATCCATGTGGATCTGGCCATGGATGCTGACTTCAGGCGAGGGGCATGTTACAATTATGAAAATTCTGGCTATCTTGCTACTTGCTAGGTGAGGTTTCAGTTCTCACTTATTAAAAGTTGTTGACATTTATGTGTCTCTAACTCTGTTGTGCCAGTGACCAAACCTGCGCGATATGCGGTAGCTAGTCCAAGCGCGTCTGCGCCGCCAGTCCTGTATTTCCACCCCGCCTCAGCGGGCATCCACAAGTAAAGGTAATTGGGAATCTCTATATGCAAGAGCGAATGGAGTTTATGAACGAAGCAGCTCCTGTAGTGTCGTTACGCGAATACGGGGATATTTTGCGACGTCGACGGGCAATTATTCTCCAGACTTTCGTGATCGTCCTCGTTGCCGGGGTTTTAATTACCTTATTTCAAACACCTACTTACCGAGCAGTGGCTCGTTTGCTTGTGGAACCTCCACAGTTGGTGATTGGGCAAAATTCTTCTGATCCTCTTGCTCAATTATTCGGTTTGACTCGTCAATATACAGTATTAACTCAAGTTGAATTGCTTCAAAGTAGTAAGATACGAAAAAAAGTAATCGAAAAGATCAATGGAGATTTACCCACTATTGAAGTTAAAGCCTTGGAAGGAACTTCTATTATTGAAGTAATGGTGGAAGGTGATAACCCAGATAAGGCTAGCACTGTTGCCAATGCTCTTTTGGAAGCGTATCAAACAGATGTTGATGACACAGAAAGCGGCAAAATCAACGAGGCGCTCGAATTTGCACGGAAGCAAGCAATCAAGGCTAGCGAACGTCTCAGTGATGCTCAAGCTAAATTGCGAGAATTTAAGAGTAAACATAATCTACCTGAACTACAGCGGAGCCGAGACCTTCAAATATCCGACGTAAACAGTAAACGTCAAGAATATGAAAAGACTCAAAACCTATTATTGGCCAATCGGACTCGCCGTATCGAAGTTGAACAAGCTCTTCGTACTAAAGTAGCAACGAGTAAGACGGAGATTCCAACATCAGATGCTGACCCTTTGGTACAAGATTACGAAAAGCAGATAGCGTCAATTGAAGTACAAATTGCTTCTATCAAAGATCGTCCAGGTACTGATCTTGATGTACTCAAGAGCTATGCAATTCAGCTAGCCGAGATGAAAAAACGCCTGGTTAATGCTAGAAAAAGCTTTAAAGAACGGACTGCGCGAGTAAATCCAGAGTGGGAAGGTTATGAAAAACAGCTGCTAGATCTTGCAATTGAAGCCAGTGCGCTTTCTGCCTTGGCAGCAAAACAAGCTTCCGATTTAGTTCAGGCTAAACAGCGCCTCGACCAATTCCCTTCCTGGGAGACACGTCACGATGAGCTGCGCAATATAATTGCCTCAGCTGGAGCCGAGGAGAGTTATTATGCAACTCGATCAAAGGATCTAGAATTAAAATTACGAACTAAGCCGACGAGTGTTAGTATAATTGATCAAGCAACGCCTCCAAACTATCCAATACGTCCGAAAAAAGCACAAAATATACTATTTTCTGCATTATTAGGTCTGTTTTTAGGATTTTGTTTGGCGCTTGCACAAGAACTATTCGATGATCGAATCAATAGTCCTGAGGAAGCAGAGAGAGTTTTGCGTCTACCCAACCTTGGTCAAGTGCCACTTATTGAAGAAGAAGGTTTGCGGTTAATTCGAGATATTAGTACTTTTTCACCGCATATGGAGGCATATCGAAGCTTGCGAACAAACATCAACTTTGCAGCAGTTGGATCAGCAATGCGAAGCATTGTAGTAACGTCATCAATTCCTGCAGAGGGCAAATCAACCACGGTTGCTAATCTTGCTATGGCTTTAGCTCTGGATGGGAAGCGGGTTATCATTGTCGATGCGGATCTTCGTCGCCCCAGCCAGCATAAATTGTTCAAGATTGACGCCTCCCCTGGTCTAACTGATGTCTTAGTCGGAACTCATGATATTGAGGAAGTGATTCGTGCAACAGGTGTCGATAATGTTCAAATAATCCCAGCAGGGTCTCCACCTCCCAATCCGGCTGAGTTGCTCGGATCCGCCTCAATGGTGCATTTAATTGCGCGTCTAGAAGCCATGGCTGATGTCGTCCTTTTCGATTCGCCACCAACAATCATTGTTGCTGATGCTGTTGTGTTGTCGTCTCGCGCCAATGGTGTTCTGTTGGTAATCGGTTTTGGAGACACAAAGAAAGCGAATACTAAGAAAGCTCAAGAATTGTTGATGCGAGCTAATGCAAACCTCTTGGGAACTGTGCTTAATCGAATCGACAGTCCTAATGCGGGTTACTATTATGGGAAGTATTATGTACCTACAACATTTGAGTTTACTCCAGCGAATCGATCAGTCGATTCTATAGGTACTTCAACAACTTCTACATCTGCAGATGATGCGACAGCACTGTCTACCGGGCGAGAGAATTTATCTAGAATGCCTAAAGAGGACGATCATGCGTAATTACTTTGTACTAAGATGTCTACTCAAGGTTCTATTGTTTTCAGTGATAAGCATTACTCAGTTAGCTTACGCTCATCAAGACAACCCGCGTGTTGAGGATACGTTTCGTATAGGAGTCGACGATGTTTTGCTAATTAGTGCAATTGACGTTCCGGCTTACGCAAATATCGTTTCTACGGTGCTACCTGATGGCACGATTAATATCCCGATAGTTGGTCAAGTTAAAGCGGTAGGAATGACACTGAAAGAATTAGAAAAAGTAGTTACTCAAGGTCTTGCGAAGCAATTTGTTAAGCCGCGAGTTGCAGTTATATTGAGAGAGCGTCATATACGCCAGGTCAGTATTCTAGGGAGCGTTAAACAACCAGGCAAGAGAGTTATGAAAGATGGTTGGCGTATTATTGATGCTATTGGCGATGCAGGTGGATTGTCTTCGGATAGATTAGAATTTTTTAAAGGAGAATTATTTCGAGTAAATGCTGTAAAAGTTGTTCAATTTGATATTAAGTCTCTTTTTCAGGGAGACATTTCGCAAAATATATTATTAGATCCGGATGATGTGATAAATATTTCGCCTCTCGACGAAAGTAAAACGTATGTACAGGTGATTGGCGAAGTGCAGAGGCCAGGTCCCGTAATAACTCCTCGTGATGGATCGATTGCAAGTGTACTTAATGCTGCAGGTGGACCAACCAAGGCAGCCGCATTATCTCAAGCAAAACTCGAAAGAAATGGGACGATCATACCAATCGACCTGCGTAAAATTGTACGTGATGGGACGATTCCTTCCAGTACCCAAGTGGAACCTGGCGACAAACTCATTGTTCCAGAAAACAAGCAATATATTCAGGTTCTTGGAGTTGTTGGTCATCCGGGTGAATTAGTCTATCCAGATGATCGAACGTTAACTGTCAAAGAAACTATTGCTTATGCGGGTGGTGTTACCCAAGGTGCCGAATTGAAGAGAGTTAGCCTGACTCGTGTCGGTCAGGATGGAAAAACAACACGCCTCGTAATTAATGTTGAAAAGATGCTTAAGACTAGCGATCTTTCGGATGATATTACTGTTCAACCCGGTGACACAATATATGTCCCGAGCAATCCGCGGCGAGGGATGACTACATTAGAGGTTCTAGGTATTTTACAGACACTTGCCATTAGTATGCCTTTCTTGATAGATAGAGTATTCAAAAGATTATAATCATTCTTCATATTAGCTTAAATGGCCTGCGCCAACAGTATGTACGTGAATAGTCCCTCTAGGTGCATTCTGCAGGGCTTGCTCCGCCATTTTTGTAGTTAGCTGTGTGCGGTCTTGTTAGTTACCTTGCTGGTTTCGGTATGCTGATTGGGTAAACCAACTCATCCTTGCTGTGTTACTTTGTTTGTCCAGCCAAGGATCGTCGTGTCGTTATCACGACGGAAGTGGATGCTGCCCTCGTAAGTGTCTGCACCGAAATTACTCATCGTTATGAAATCGAGTTCTTAAAAATCGGAGCAGATTAAGAATATGTACATTTTCTGGCGCATTCCGTTCCATATTATGATGCAATATCAGATTATCTGGATTATTAAGAGCTTGACTACACGGGAATTATTTAAATATCTGCCCGGATTGAAGAAATCACTGTGGGAAAGCTCTTTTTGGTTGTGTAGTTTCTTTGTTTATAGTGCGAGTCGTTATGGTAGTGAACGTATAATCCGTCGCTATGTTCAACTTCAACTTGAGTCGACTAGGCAGGTTTGAGAGGGTCCTGAGATACCGCACGGCTTGCTGCGCAGGAGGCATCATTTTGCTCTACCCTAACGAGCTTCTTTCTGAGAAACCCGCTAATATACGATGCATAAATAGAGTATTGAAACTGTATGGACGATTTAATGATGCCTCAGTGTTCCTATAAAGATACGAGCACCTGGGAAAATCGTCTATACAGTTGAATATTGATTGCTATTGTATCTTCTTTGTCATAACACTAGCAGGTGTTTGCCTTCTGAGTGCTGGAAGCAAGGCTAATACAATTCATGAGCAATTTATAGATGGTGCATATTCGTTATTATAATGCTGTGAGGATGTTTTTGAGTAAATTTTCACCTCTCGCCAAGCTCAAGGAGTTGGTATAGGATACCCGTCAAAACCATGACCGAGCGCAAGACGGTGGCGTTCTCTACAAGCAAGGCAAGGAAGCCGTCGTGAATTACCTGTGCAAATCACCAACTGCGTTAAAGCGCTCGAAACCCAACTCAACCAGAACTCCAAGCCTCCCCTCACCGACCCACTTCAGCGCAAAATGACGCCCATGAGCCTGTGCAAGAAAACCGGTAGGAAGCTGGGAGGGCAAACAGGACACGAAGGGAACACTCTGCATCGGGTCGAGCAATCCGATGAAACCCAGCAGTATCGGCCTGCCCACTGCCCGCACTGCTTCGCCAACCTAACCGATGCTCCGGAGAGTGGCTATACTCGCCGTCCATTCTTCGAGATGCCCGGGCCCAAAGTGATCGCCACGGAGCATTGGGCAATATTGGTGTCGTGCCCCTGCTGCGGCAAGGTGGCGGGGACGTTCTCGGCAGGAGTGGACCGGCCGGCCCAGTACGGCCTGAATCTGTTGGGCTCGGTCATCTACCTGCATGCCCAGCGTCCGATTCCCTATGCCTACACCGCCCAGGTTGTTCAGGATGTGACCGATGCTCCCTTGAGTGCAGGCTCTCTTCATCGGGCGATGCAACACGCTGATGGTACTCTGACCGACTTCGAGGAGCAGGTTAAGTCGGCGCTTGCCGCTGCTCTCTTGAAACATGTCGACGAGACGAGCGGGCAGGCTTGTGGCAAGCGCCACAGGTTCCGCTTGTGCTCTACAGGCAAGTTGACGCACCTGTTCGTGCACCAGAAGCGCGGCAAGGTAGCGGTGGCAGGCCTGCTGGGTTATGGTGGTCGGATGGTGAGCGGCTTCTTCAGCAACTATATCAGACTTGTCTGTCTGCATCAGTTCTGCATTGCTTATCTTACTAACAATGAAGCGGAGTGCGATTTACGGCTGCTGAAAGCTAGGGGCAAGATCTCGGGTTGCTTCCGCTCTTTGGAGGGTGCGCATCTGTTCTGTCGGGTTCGTGGTTATCTCCAATCATGCCTCAAGCAGGGAACCGACCTTCTGGCCTGCCTACGCTCGGTCTTCGCCGGCGACCCGATTCTCCCTCATTTCAACACGACTGAACTGTTGCTGCGTCAGCCAAGACTAAGTGCGTCTACCTGCAAAAAATCTATGAGTTACAAAAAGAAAAAAACAATTTGTCAATGTATATTGAGAGTATATAGTTGATCTAGAATGATCATAACACGCACTGATTGGGGTGGTATTTCAGATTAGGTTGGATAAAATATTTCGGAGCGGTTTCTACTCGGAGAAGGTTATTAATGACGAAATACAGGCAATTATTAATATTGAAAGTAGCCCAGAATATTCGTCAATCCGTAAATTTTTGTATTGGAAGCTTATCCTATCGGAAGTTTGTCGATTGGATAATTAAAATTGGGAAGTTCGTTTTGGGGCAGATTGTTTTACAGTTTTTAACAATATTAACTGGGATTTTTTTGATTCATTGGTTACCAAAATATGATTATGCGCAATATAGTGTTGCATTTGGTTTTCAATCGTTAGCTACTGGCTTAATAGATCTAAATTTTGGAACGTCGGTTACTGCATTAATTGGTAGTCGATCTAAAGATTCATTGATTGTAGGTAATTATATTCGATCTGCAATCTTTATTCGGAATAGGATGTTCATAACTGGATGTGTATTTATCATTTTTATTTTTCCTTTATTAATTAATGCGCATAAATGGAGCCTATTTGCAAAATTATTAATACTTTTATCGATTATAATTTATGCGTATGCGCAAGGATTGATGATATATTCAATTCCATTGAGAATTACAGGAGATTTAAGTAATTTTTATTTTCCACAGATTATTGGTAGTGGCGTTAGAATTCTATTAAATTTTTTGTTGTGGCATTGGGGGTTTCTTAAGGGTTGGACATCTGTGGGAATTACTGCAATGACAGCATTACTCACAGGGTTACTAGTGAAGAGGAACGCACACGAATACATTGCTAAGACGCAAGATATAGATTCTGAAGCTCTTGAAGAGATGAGGCGGTATATTCGCCCATTCTTACCTGGTGTTATATTTACAGTTTTCCAAGGGCAAATATCACTTGCTTTGATCACGATTC
>CAZJXY010000150.1:0-7846 GCA_964549925.1 uncultured Bdellovibrionales bacterium
CCGTAAGCAGCATCAAAATTAGTCGGTTTGATCCCCATGCGCTGTTCTACTTTAACCAAAGTGGGGGGAGTTTGGTTTTCGGGGTTCTTTAAGCAATGTTTGCAGCTCAAGGTGGAAAATTCCGTAGGTGGTTCGGCTGGGCCCTGATTCTTTTTATCCTATCGACAATCGGCGGGCGAGTTTACGCTCTAGATCCGGTTCCGATTACTACCAATAGCTTGTTGTCACTCAGACCAGCTTGGGATCCAGGCGGGAACACTATTGTCTACCGACAAAATTTATCAAATTGTCTAAGCGGAGTTATTTATAAAGTTCCCTCCTCGGGTGGAGCTGAAGAGTTAGTGGCCAAAGCGCCTTGCACGGGAAATGGCTTGGCTTATTTAATCTCTTGGGTTGGAAGTACCGGAAGATTGGCGGTAACTGAACTGATAGATGAGAACGAATACCTATTTTTCGATACAGCCAATGCTCCTTTTATCCGTACGGTGAATAATGGTTCCGACGCTGCATTCACAGTGGCGTTGCATGCTGGGGCGACAGGCGGGGGCGGCTTGATGGTAATCTCAAGAGACGGGAGCACAGCACTCTGGCGCCACAGCACTACTGGTTTAGCGGGAACACAAACTATTCGTACGGCACCGGTATCCTCTCTAACTGGTCAGTTCGCCAATGCAGTTGGCACTGTACAATTGTCATTCGTTGATCCCACGGTAACCAACTATCTATTTGGTGCTGCGCTATCTCCAAATGGCTCACGCTTCGTGATCGGGATCCGGAACGGTACCGGGGTTGATCTCTGGCGCTTTAACACAGATGGTTCGGGCGTGCCGCTGAATCTGACCAACACAGCCGCTTCAGGAGTGGTGTTGCAAGCACCTGACATCTCACCCGATGGAACAAAGGTAGCCTTCTCGCGTTACTCAAACGGAGTATTTGATCTCTATACCGTGAACATGGATGGCACTGGCTTAACTCAGCTAACTGACACTCCAAACCTGTCGGAATATGGACCGTCGTGGTCTCCGGACGGAAGGTCTCTTGTGTTTCAGGGAAAGCCGGTCCCCGATTCGGGTAATGACTGGAAGATATACCGCCTTGATCTCTTTGTTGAAAACGATTGCAATTTAAACAACGTCCCAGACGCTTGCGATGTACCATGCAATTCCCAACAATGTGTGGACGATTGTGTGGCATTGGGCTGTAACCCTCCCTCTCAGCCCAACTCGGGCGGTTGGAATTGTTTTGGTAGCTCGGATTGCAACGTAAATAACGAACCTGATGAGTGTGAAGGTCCTGGGGCACCGCCTGGGTGCGGAGACTGCGACAGTAATTCGATACCGGATCTTTGTGATTTAACCCCTAATCTTAACTCAATCATGTGCGGTCCCTTTTGCATCCTTGCGCAAGGAGGAGATCCTAATGCTTGCGGGTTAGGCGATGACTGCAATTACAATTTACTTCCGGATACCTGTGATACTGATAGCGACGGCGATAATTCTCCCGATGATTGTGACGGATGCCCAAATGATCCGTTGAAAATTATAGCCGGGGTCTGTGGATGCGGCGTATCTGAAGTAGACAGCGATGGTGATGGTACACCTAACTGCCATGATAACTGTCCGAATGATCCGCTAAAGACTCAAGTAGGGCAGTGTGGCTGCGGCAATTCAGATTTTGATCTCGACGGTGACGGCACCGCTGATTGTAACGATTTATGCCCGACCGATGCGTTAAAGACATCACCTGGAATATGCGGATGTGGTACCCCAGACAGCGATAATGATGGAGATGGTGTTCCAAACTGTAATGACGGCTGCCCTTCCGACGCGAGCAAAACCTCGCCTGGCTCGTGTGGTTGTGGGATCTCCGATCAAGATAGTGATGGTGACTCAGTACCTAACTGCAACGATCTTTGTCCAAACGATCCGGCGAAAGTAACCCCCGGTGTGTGTGGCTGTGGAGTAGTTGAAAGTAACGCAGATTCAGACGGAGACGGGACCGTAAACTGCATAGACGGATGCCCATCAGATCCCAATAAGATCCAACCTGGGGTTTGTGGCTGTGGGATTTCTGATCTCGATTCCGATGGTGATGGAACAGCTAACTGTAACGATCTTTGTCCGCTAGACCCGAATAAGACAGCTCCCCAGGTATGTGGCTGTGGTGTTTCTGAGCTAAATAGTGATGGAGATGCGGCACCTAACTGTATCGATGGATGCCCGAGCGATCCTGCAAAAATTACTGCTGGGATTTGCGGCTGTGGAATCTCTGATGTTGATACGGATGGTGATGGCATAGCCAACTGTGTTGATGGGTGTCCTACTGACGCAAATAAAACTACGCCGGGACAGTGTGGCTGCGGGTTTATAGATTCACAGGGTGACTCCGATGGAGATGGGGTGGTCGATTGTTTTGACGCTTGCCCGAACGATCCGAATAAACTTGCACCAGGAGGCTGCGGCTGCGGAGTACCGGATATTGATACTGACGGAGATGGGGCGCCAAATTGCATAGACAGCTGTCCGAATGATCCGGGAAAGGCCGCACCAGGCTTATGTGGCTGCGGAGTCTCCGAAGCTGATAGCGATGGCGACGGCTCTCCCAACTGCATTGATGGCTGTCCAAATGACGCTTGGAAGGTGACACCCGGTGTGTGCGGCTGTGGTATCGCGGATACAGATGAGAATGGTGATGGAATCATCGAATGTATAGATCATTGTCCTGGGGATCCTTTAAAATATCTTCCTGGTATATGCGGCTGCGGGATTCCGGATGTTGACTCAGATTCAGATGGAACGCTTGACTGCCAGGATCTGTGCCCACTAAATTCTAGCAAAGTTTCTCCAGGCGTCTGTGGTTGTGGAACCGCAGATACAGATAGTGACAACGATGGGGTGCCAAACTGTTCCGATGCATGTTCAGCAGACCCTCAGAAAGTATCCCCAGGACAGTGTGGCTGCGGAAATCCGGAAACTGACAGCGATCAGGACGGGACACCAAATTGTGTAGACGGATGTTCCAATGACGCGGGGAAGATTATTGCCGGAATTTGCGGCTGCGGGGTGTCGGATACCGATCAAGACGGAGATGGTGTTCCGGGATGCTTTGATCTCTGTCCGACCGATCCAGAAAAAATTGCAGCTGGGTTATGCGGCTGCGGGGCCGCAGACGCGGACGCGGATGGTGATGGAGCATTAGACTGTAAGGAAGGTTGTCCTAATGATAGCCAGAAGCTCTCGCCTGGAGCCTGCGGTTGTGGAGTCCCTGATGCCGACCTTAATCTAAATGGCACCAAAGACTGTAATTCGGAAGAAGAGGTTCGAATTCACGCAGCAGCTATGTTGCCGTTGGTTAAAAAACTTCGCCCGAGCCAGCCCAAGCAAAAGCCGCCTTCTAGTGCGGCAAAGTCACAAGCACTGATTAAAAAGGATCTGCGAAGACTCTCGGCTGAGCTTCTGGAGCTGACCCATCTATCGGCGCCCTTTACCGAATCACTCCTGGCGCAGGTGCTTAATCTTAAATCTGCGATCGATCTGGTATTAAAAACTGGCTCTGTGAAGTTCCGCAGTAACCGGAGTAATGCCTTAAAAATGTTGTCCCAGCTAAAGTGATTTATAGGGCTGCGTAAAGCTTCCTAATCGCGGCATCAAGTTCAACTATCGTTCCTGAGTTATCGATAACTATATCAGCTTTTGACGTTTTCTCTTTGGTAGGCATTTGCGCTTGAAGCCTCTTTCTTGCAGCCTCATCTGATAGCTTGTTTCGCGCCTTTACTCTTTCAACGCATACCTCGTCTGCTGCCGTAATAACGATAATCTGCTTAAACCCAATCTGATCAAGTCCGCTTTCGAAAAGGAGCGGCACCTCGTAAACAAGTTTACTCTTTCCCTGTTTTATGGCCTCACTAAAGCGGTCTTTTGCTAAAGTCGCTATGCGTGGATGGAGAATTGCCTCAAGTTCGGCACGTTTTTTGGGATCGTCAAAAACTAACTTGCCTAGAGCTTCTCGATTTAATTCTCCGGTAGGTTTTAAATACTGAGCGCCAAAGTGGGTGATTACCTCCTTTAATCCATTGCTTCCCGGTTGCACAACTTCATGGGAGAGATCATCTGCGCTGATTACGAAGGCTCCAAGCTCAGCCAACTTCTTAATTACGGTTGATTTTCCAGATCCGATCGTTCCGGTCACGGCATGAACATCTTTAGCCCAACTTTCTCGATTGTACTTTTGTGGTGAGCTCCCGCGACTATCCTTAGACTGCATCATTTAACTTCGACTTAAGGACTTTAATAGATTTAAGACTTCGTCGGCATGATCTACCGGGGTAACTTTGTCATACACCTTAACAACTTTGCGTTTCTTATCTAAAATGAAAGTCTTTCTCAAAATTCCTTTAAACTTTTTACCCATGAAACTTTTTAAGCCATATGCGCCGAATTTTTTTGAGACCTTAAAATCCGAATCAGAGAGGAGATCTACTTTTAGTCCATGTTTTTTGCAGAACTGCTGCTTTGACTTTTGATCACCGCCGGAGATCCCTACCACCGCAGCCTTTAAGCGCTTGAAGCGCGAGAGCTTTTTATTAAACTCCTTAGCCTCGATCGTGCAGCCGGGGGTGTTATCTTTCGGGTAAAAATAAAGCACGGTGAAATCTTTCATCAATGAAGAGAGCTTGCGGCGCTTCCCGCGTTTGTCGCAAAGCTCAAAATCCGGCGCCTTTTTTCCCGTATCTATCCCTTTATTGTTGCTCATAAATCGAACCTACCATGAGATAAATTTCAGGACACCCAATCTCTTAAGCTTCTAACTTACTGAAACAATTGACGTTATGATGCATAACTTGGTGGGTGTCCTTGATTTCACCAGGATACCCTAACCTTGGAGATAAGCATAACGGTTAGTAAGGACAGGAGTTTAGTTTTATTAGGTTTTTCCTAAGGGGGCGCTGAAATGCCAAGTGCAAAGCCAAATCGAGCCGTCATAGAAGCTCAAGTAGCGACGCAAGCCGTAAGAGGCCTTGATGATGAGTTAGACCAAGATTTACTTACGGCTGGAAGACAAGACGAGAAAGAAGCCGAAAAGAACGAAGCAGTCCGCGACGCTGAGCGAAGAATTAACCCTGCAGCCGCATTGGCGCTTGCTAGCATGGGGGTAATTGGTTCGAACGGCTTTAACCTTCCAAAAGAAGCACAGCTTCAGAATTTAAATCCAACCTCAATTGTTCGTACAGTTACGCCGGAGAAGCAAGACGCAGTCTTAGATCTAAAAGGCGCCGTGCCGACTCTTACGTTTGAGCCGAAGCCGACCGAAGAACCTAATCCAGAGTCGTTCGATCGACTCACACCGGACCCCAACGATCTTAAAGTTAATACCGCTCGGCAAGATCTGCATGCTTTCGACTATGAGAAGGGACTAGGGAAGGCGGATTACGCTGCATTTGTGGCGATGAAAACCCCAAAATCTTCCGATGTCAAATGGCCGGAATACAGAAAGGTACCGGATGTTTTGACTCTAAATAACGGACAATTAGAGATTACGATTCCACCAGCCGAACGAGAGAGCATTCTTGGGTTCCATTATGGTGGCGTGTTAGACGGTGTTAGAAGATACGCTGAATCAAACCCGGACCGGCTTCGCTCAAGAAATCTGGAACGGGTTTTAGATCAAGATTTCCCTGCTCCGGTAATGGTGGATTAATAGAGATTAAACGCCATGCAACAGCCAAACAAATTTGAAGAGGCATTTGAATTCGAGATTAGCGCTTGGTGCTATGGGTTAAAGCACTATCCAGGGGAGATTCACCGTGCCTTGGTGCATAAAGTAATTCAAGAGATGAGCCCGGTGCTTTTTGAGGCGATTTACAACAACTATATCTTTGACCTTGTAAAAGTTGCTCAACGTTTTTGTCAAGCAAGTAAGTACTTAATCGCTGAAGTTGAAGTAGTTTATAGCATGTTAGCCAGAATTCCCCCGCCAAGACTCTTTAAGACTGAAGATCAGATGTATACAGTCGCAGCAATTTTAGACGGAGTTGAGAAGAAATATCCCGGTGCGATCGCGCGGGTGGAAGAGCGTTGGGCATTCCAAGAGGCTGAAGGGGAGCGCATAAGAAAGGAAAAAGAGGAGCGACAGTCGGGAATCATTGATCCTTTTGCCTCCCCAACCAAGAAAGCAGCTAATCTTCGCTGAACGATCATTCTCTACGAAAAATTATTATGATCTAAGTCAGGGTAACTTGGATTCTGTAAAATCTCTGCCCTGGAATCTCTCCCAAGAATAGCCCCTAGTCGACATCTCTACTCCGAGGGAATCCTTATCTATCTTTTCGAGGGGATAGCTGGATTCTGAGGCGAGATTTAAGGAGCAGTTTTGCAGGGTAGTCTGAAAAGTTGGGGGAGACGTCTAAGTGCACGCGTTGCGCTTCTGCTCCTAATCTGTGTGTTTAATTTGCTTTTGGCTGCTCACGCTTACTCGGAAATTTATACCGTAAAGATTTTGCGTGAGGATAACAACTCTCCGGTACCGGCAGTAGAAGTCTACGGAAACTACGGAGTAAACGAACTCCCGGGAAGGTTTACTAACTCATCAGGAGAATGGAAGTTAGACACTGAAGAGATAACATCCCCAAATCCAAATATCTCGTTCACGCATACAGGGCTGGAACTTCGTTTTGACCCGCCTGAATTAGTAGTCTCTCGATCGTCTTGTCCCGGTTTGATCTGTGAGGTCAAAGCGATTGCAAATGATGGTGTTCAGCTAAAAATCGAGTGGATTTCACAGGACTCTATCGGAAGACCGTTTCCCGGAATCAGCTTCATTGCTCCAACTACTCTCTCGCCATGTGCTAAGGAGAGTGACAATCAAGGCTACCTATTCTTCCCTGTTCTTAAGCAATCATCAGCGTGCAGTAACGGCGATACCATAGTATCAAATAATTTTCATACAATATTTCCTCTGATGCAGCCGGGGAAAAACTATACCTATACTACAGCGCTTTCCACCGGACATAACGTTTGTGCCACTACATCGCGCTTCGGCTATACTATTGTCTCAGGCAATTCGGCGTCGACTGTGACTCCCGGCAGCTCGGTAACTTACAAGATAGGAACAGTTCTTGCCTCGTCGGGGAAAGGCTTGCCCGCAGCTGGAGTAGACTTCGTGGTAGCGGAAACCCCCACAGCTTTAACACTGACCACTAATTCATTGGGTGAGGTTAGTTTTACTACTACCCAACTCGGGATCGATCCCAACGCTTCATTTAGCTTAATTCCAACCGGTAAAGTTCTGCCGGGTGTGATTAATAATGAATTAAAAATATATCCAAATAGTTGCCCTGGAAACGTCTGCACGATCATGGTGGAGCGTGACAATACTACTGTTCGTGGGATTATTCGCTGGGCAGTGAAGGAAAGTGGTAAAGGAGTATCGGGTGTGAAGATCGATGCTCCACAGGTTTATCAGTGCTCTAGAAACAAGGGAAAGCTTTCTGACGACAAAGGTGAGGTAGTTTTTCCGGCACGGGTTCTCTCTCAGTGCGACAATGCTAATGCTCCAAAATTCGATGACCGAATTGCACTAAACCCGTACCTTAAAGGTTGTACGATCACTCATAACAGCGGGAACCCATTCCAAACTTGCCCGGATACCGCTGTAACGTTAGGTGAGTTTACGGCAACCTGCGGCGGAACACCTCCCGGACAATACACGATCAGCGGGGTGGTCTATGACCCATATGGATTCCCAGAGCAGGGGGTCAAGTTGTTAAATAATGGATACGCTGCAGGTGAGACTAACGCGCGCGGGGAATACTACATCGTTGCAGACAACGGATCGAATAACGAACTAG
>CAZJXY010000151.1:0-7819 GCA_964549925.1 uncultured Bdellovibrionales bacterium
CTAAGATCCGATCCTGCTCTTCGAATGATGGATATTCTAGGCTGCGGGCAAACCCAGCCCTAAGCTCGAGTTCCTCCTCGGGAGCCGGAGGAATATTTATACCTTCAACCCCAAGAGCGGCGGGATGTGAGATAAAGTTATTTCCCGAGCTGTAATACCGCTGGACGACTTCTTTGCCCGGTCCCTGTCCAGGCCTAAAGAATGAGTCCAGTAGCGCCAAATCATGCTTCGGCTCCCTAGAGAGAGATATTACGACCTCCTTCTCTTCAAAGTGACGCTGCGGGAGTGACTGCGGATCAATTTCGTGAAGTCGGGTACAGGTGCTTATTACTCGGCCTATAATTTGATCGAGCTCTTCCGGCTCGCACTCTGCCACTGGACAGTTTTTAGATCGAATTACAGACCATACTTTGCTGAAAGTAACTTCTGACTCGATTCTAGCAGTCGATCTTAAGCAGCTCTCCAGGGTATCAAAATACTCCATGGTCAGCAGCGCCTGCCTCAGATGATCTAAATTTTCTCCCCTCAGATTGGGTCGCTGTTCAAGCAGCGAATTGACCGCCACAAGGACTTCTAAGTTTTCTGAGAAACGCTTTTGGATCTTACTGATATCACCAAACACGGCTAAAGCGCTGGCGATCGCCAGTTGCTGGAATTGTTTACGAACGGCAGCGGGATTCTCAATCTGCGGAAGGGAGCCGTCGAGGTCAGCAGCTACATCAGGAGATGACTTATCGTCAGGGGTTAACATCGATTTACTTCCAGTTACATACCCCGGTAGATTGTATAGAAAACCGGGGCAGGAGCAAAGCACTATCTAAAAGTTCCCACGTTTTTGACGGCGATCAGTTTTTGTACGTTTTCAGAGTTCAGCTTCAAATTTGTCTAGGAAACAACACCTCTTCGAAGCCAGGGGCGGGGTTTGTCTCTTCTTCTCCAGTTTGGTATCTATATTTGGGTATGAAAGCCAATCAGATTCTGTCACACAGCCTTAGATCAGGGGCTCCAATCGGAGTAATCGGTTTAGGTATTAGCGGCCGAGCGAGCGCTGCATTTATCCTCGCCTCGGGCGGGAAGCTTATCGCCATCGAAAAGGGCGGGCGCGAGAAATTAGAAAAGGATAGGGGGGTCGCTCAGGAATTCGCCCGTTTGGACGCCGAGGGTGCGGTTCTGCATTTCGACGCAGATGGAGAAGCTGCTGCTAAACTTTTGGATGGCGTTAAGCTTGCCATTTTAAGTCCTGGGGTGTCTCTAGAGTCAGCGATTGTGGCCGCACTCGATCGGCGCGGAATTAAGTTAATCGGCGAGCTAGAACTAGGCATCCAGCTTCTTGGTTCAAGAAGTATCATGGTCACAGGTTCCAATGGAAAATCGACTACTGTCTCTTTAATTCATCACATTCTCTCAGACTCCGGGGTTAAAAGCTTTTTATGCGGTAATGTAGGTACGCCAGTAATCTCGTATGTCGATCTGAAGAGTGAGGCAAAGTCAGATATTCAAGCCTTAGTAGTTGAAGTTTCTAGTTACCAGTTAGAGTCAAGTAAGACTCTCCACCCTTCAATTGGAGTTTGGCTAAATATCTCCGATAACCATTTAGAACGGCATGGAACACTTTCGCGCTACATAGATACTAAAGCGAAGCTTTTTGCCAATCAGACCAAGGATGATTTTGCGATTGTAAATAGTGATGATGCAGCGCTTCCACAAATTATCCGAGGGGTGAAATCTAATCTAATTGGTTTTGGACAGAATAAAGCAAAGCTTGAGTCCCAATTTAAGTCGTTTGCCTTAATCGAGTATGATCGCAGCGCCGGGAAAGATAGTATACAGCTTAAATTAGAGCATCAAGAAGAGAGCTACGAACTTAAAGGCTTAAAACTTCTTGGTCTGCATAATCGCTACAATATTGCAGCTTCGATCCTAGGCTTGCGTCTCTTTGGCGTGAGTAAGGATCAGATTGAAGATGGTTTAAGAACCTTTGTGCCGCTGACCCATCGAATTGAGCTCGTGGGAGAAATTAAATCTAATCTGGTAATCAACGATTCAAAGTCGACCACCGTGGCAGCATCTCAAGCAGCCCTCCGAGCGGTGGCGGATGAGTTTTCGGGGAGAGAGATTGTGCTAATGCTAGGCGGATTATCTAAAGCTGGCTCCTGGGATCCGTTAATCAGTGAGGCTTCTCGCACAAGGAACTTGTGTAGAACTGTGGTTTGCTTTGGGCGTGATCGCGGGTTACTCAGAAGCCATCTTGAGGAACGTGGATTCAAAACTGTCTTGGCCGAAAACGTAAGGAGTGGTTTGGATCAGGCGCTGAAACTTTGTAATGGGAAGCAGGTAATTTTGTTTAGTCCGGGGTGCGCCAGCTTCGATGAGTTTTCTAATTTCGAGCAAAGAGGGGAGTTTTTTAAAGGATTGGTGGCCGGAGAGCCGCGGTAATCCCCTAATTCTCTTGTGGCGCTGAGTATGGATAAGCCGCCGCAATCTTTGGGTTAAAGGTATCGCCCATAACTGACGACTTTCGGAGTGCAGCTTTGGCGCTGGGGATCTAATTCCCGAATACTGTTCCATTATTAGAGGCTATGTCTATGAAACGCACTATAATTATTTGCTCCTTAATTCTCGCGGCAGGATTCTTTCTGGCTAACCCAATTAAGGTTAGAGCTGCAGGAAATGCCAAGGTTATAACTGTAAATTTGAACGATAGCGGGATTACTGATGTCGACCTAGTAGATAAAGAAGGACTAATTTATCCCGGAACAACTACAGGAACAAAAATTAAATTCAACGTGCCAGCTAGTAAGCTCAATGGCTCAAGCTTAATTGCATTTAAAGACGGTCAATTAGTTGGAGCAATTGGGGTTGTTAAAAATAATAAACTTAGATTCCGTATCAGCGGCGCACCAACGGACAAGAACGGCGAGGCCTTAGATAAATTTACCGTTAAACTAAGCCCCTGGACTGAGGGAACACCTTACGGAACTACAAACATCAAAGGAAAGATATTTTCAGGTAAAGGTTCTGTTGCTACAGCGGAGATAAGAAACCTCGGAATCAATATCGCAAGCAGCTCTAGCTTAGCTGCCTTGAGCAAAGGAAAAGTTAAAACCTCTGCCATAAGCGGTGCAGCCGCTGATAGTGACAGCGATTCATTACTTGATCTTTATGACGTTGATAAAGATGGTGATGGAATTATCGATATTGCCGACTCAAGCATCGACATTGAAAGTATCGGTACTCAGGATGTTGATACTGAGGTTGATCTACCCTTTACCACACTCTATTTAAGTATGCCGGATACGATTAATTGGCACATAGACGGGGCGCTCGATTCTTCAGATGTAGAGGCAGTAATTGGTGGTGAAAACAAGTTTAGCATCGCTTTCTACTTCGGATTTGCCACAGACGCCCCCGGATTTGAACCGATATCTGGAGCTTACGCTGTATGCCCCAATGCGCTTGAGTACTGTAGGCCAACATCGGTTGGCGCCAGCACTGGAGTTTATTCCGGATTTAGCGAGGGAGACAGCAGTTTGCTTGGGCAGAACTGGTCTAGCCTTACCGCCAGCGGACAGGAATATAGTCTCGAGAATTTACCGGCTAATGGTGGAGGTGATGTCTGGGCAGCGGCGATTCAACCACGAGTCGGTACAGACAAATTTAGACCTGGTGATAGTTACAGAGTAGATTTTTTAAATGAGTCGAATGAAGTTATTAAACGCAAAGCTCTAACTTTGCCTCCATACTTTATAACTGTACCAGCGTTAAGAGCGTATAACATTACAGATAATGACTCTGATAATGATGTCTTAGTTGATTACTCTGACTCGAGTGATCCCGGCATGAGCATGGGTTCTCCGATTGTACTTGCATCCGCAGGTGGCTTTAGCGGGAAGTTAAGGGTACAGGTCTGGAGATTACAACGAGCCGCTGTTTCAGGATTAGAGTCGGGCGATTACAGAGACTTTGGGCATCTAAATTACGGGGTATTGATTAATAATAACTCAGGTGAGTTCACTTGCGGTGAATTGTACGAAGATCTCTCCTCAACCCTTACTGAGCTTCCTTCTCAAGGACAGGGCGGTAGCTACCAATCAAATGCCGGTGCACTTCTTTGGCCCTTAGTTGATAGCGCTGATGACTATGAGCCTTCAAGCGCCAGTGATACAACCACAATCGGCGATAATACGATCTCCTTCACGGTCGATCTTGCTAGCTGCCTCGATCGAAATGGTTTGAATCCGGGAACTCATCAGATCACAATTACTGCTGCAGGAGTCGATACTGGACACGGAAATAATCGTGCGGCACAGACTCTCTATGTTACGATTCCGTAGTATCATTGGAAAGCTTCTGTTGTAGTCGCTCAGCTCTGCGATCGAGTTCTGCACGAACTTGATCGCAATTGCTTAGGTTTTTTGTTCTCCAATCCTCGCGCTGCTGATACATGGTATTTAACTCACGTTCCTTATTCTCTAAATCGCTTAGGCGCTGGTATAGATCCATCGCTTCTTTCTTCATACCGCAATTTTCATAAGCCTCCCCTAAGGCAAGCATAGTTGGATAATCCCAAAAGTGTTCAACCCCTCTAGAATCTTCGATTGTCCGCTTTAAGTACGGTAGCGCAACATCCCACTTTGTCTGGGGCGAGGGATTTTTCTCTGCACTGAGTTCACAAATGGCTAAGAATTCGTCAATGAAAATCTCTCCACAACTACTATCTCCTAAGAAATTTCCAGCTTCGTCTAGGGCCTCAGATTCTCTGTCTGCTTCTTTTAATGCGAGAGAGAAAACCAACGAAGAAAAATATGATCGATTGTAACCGCAAAGTTTTTCTTTGTAAGAATTTAGTCGGTCGACAGCCTCGATTGTATCGTCGGTTAGCCAAAGTGCTATGCCCTCGTAGTACTGGCTAATATTGTTTTCAGAGTCTACATTGATCCCCATCTCGACTAATCTTTGATCTGGATGAAGTCCTGCAGCCTCAATCAAAGCTTCTGCCGCAATTAGCCTAAAAGGGATCTTGGTGTCATGCATCCCAGTTCTTACAGCATCAAGATTAAGTGGTGGTGGCTCAACAAACGGTGACCAAATTAAGGAGTCAGAGAACACGGGAATCATTCTGTCTCTTGTATCTTGTTTATAAAAAACTACGCTTGAGCAGAGTCCGGATCCGAACAATTTCCAGGCATCCATCTTAGAAGAGAGCGAGTCGAGGAAGCCTGGATTCTCAGCAAGTTTTTGCTTTTGAAAATCGACCATTACGCAAAATACTGCAAGGGTCTCCAAAATCTCGCTGCGGCGGTTAGGTGCACGAGAAAGCGCCTCGCCGAAAGACTTTAGGGCCTCGTCAAATTTTCCCTGACTGTATAGCTCCATCGGTCTTTCGACAGCGTAATGATAAGCTTCGCGATTAGCCTTTTTTTGGAGCTCGGCATCAAATAAGACTTCATCTTTTAAGAACCGATTAAATGCAATCGGATTAATTCGAGCGATGGTATAGAGGGTTTTTATTACGATAGAAAAGGGTGCCTCGTGGGTGGCCTCGTCCAGCTCATCGCTCAACCCCTCATTATAAATACGGTAACGTTCAGAGAGACTATACTTTCTCTCTGATAAGGGCTCACTCTCAAATGGCTTTCCGCACAAAACGTAGCTGTCTAAATTCTTATGCTCAGTGACTAATCTTCCATTAGGGAGCGCCCCTTCACCTAATACTTGATCTGATTGCCCTTCGAGTGGCTCGTCCGTAGCGGGGGGACTTAACTCTGCTTTAGGTCCTGGAAGATCTTCCGGTTCATGGGATTGTAACATCACCCAGTACTCCAATATATACAACACGGGGTATCTGCGTAAGGATATGGAGTGGACTTACTCTAGTCAAGCTAATGGTGGCGTCCAGATAATATTACAACGGATTCAGCGAGATAACGCTCGAATCATCTACCATGTACTCAGAAGGTGTTGTTAAAAGCAGCGAGATTTGCTGCGCCCATTCATCAATTGATTCCCTAATATGCGCGTATTTCTGATAGTCCTTTAAACTAAAAGGGGAAGTCTTTTGCCCTTCACGATCCTTAAACTCCTCGTACAACGAAAGGCTCGCACTTTCTTCCGCTACGTAGCCTTCCATAGCTACACTTCCCTCACCGACAAGTTTGATTAAGCCTCCCCCAGGCACAAAAAAACCGGCGGCTGTGCCAATCAGGTTTACTCCGGGGTTTGTAGGAACGACTTGAACCAAGGCTAGCTTTAAGCTTAAGGTTTTTGGGCCGGGTTGCTCGGTAACCTCCATCTTTCGTCCGTTAGTGGACTTACTATCCTTTAAGTTAAGCTTAATCCGTTCTCTAAAATAGTTAGCAAGCTCCTCTGCTTCTTCGATGCGCATAGTCTTCGTTTCTTCACTTCCGGTGGCGGATTTATAAATTGCGCGAACAACGCTTGTATCAACCGGTGCGATATAAACTTTGGCGTAATCCCTTCTCAATTTGTCATATTCATCAGGATTAAATACCCAGTATGCGTTAAACGGCGCACGTTCTCGCTTCTCAGCCAAAAGTTCTGGCTTTGGCACAAATCCCGCGTTATCGGCCGGGGAAGCTTTAAGCACTGTACATCCGGAAATCGTGACAACTGCGAGTACGAGAATTATATATTTCATCTCTCCCTCCGAGTTTATTCATTTAGTAGATCTTCTACCGATTTTCTTACTGCTTCACTTTGCGCGCCGTTAAACGGTCCAAAGCGCTTTCGAACCATCCCGTTTTTATCCACCAAAAATTTTTCAAAGTTAAAACCAACTTCTCCTTGAATATCTTCAGGGCCATTACTTGTGAGGAATGCAAAAACCTCTTGCTTTTTAGGCCCGGTTACAGCCCCGGGGACTAACAAGGGAAAGGTAACGCCGAAATTTGTCTTACACATACGTTGAATCACCTCCGGTTCGGATGGTTCCACTCCGGTAAAATCATTGCTTGGAAAGCCAAGAATCACCAACCCTTTCGGAGAGTACTCGGTGTAGAGCGCTTGGAGCTCACGGAGTTGGGGTGTAGTGCCGCACTTTAAAGCGATGTTAGTTAGGAGTACTACTTTACCTTTGTAGTTAGACAAGGGGACAGTTTTTCCACTAAGTAACGTTCCTTTAAAGTCATATAACACCGGATTTGTATCAAACTTTTGATTTAGGGCCGTTGTCTGATCTACGGCGATGAATATAAATGCGATAACAAAAGTAAGGAGCCACGCTGATGTATTTTTAAGCTTCATCATCCCTCCAATCAAGTAAAGATTGATTCAACTACGACTTCATTTTAACTAAAAGTTCAAGCAACTGATCTTTCTTAGCCAAGGCCTCTTTCTCTTTGGCAGTAAGCTTTTGGCTAAGTATCTTCGCCACATCTGACGCGATTGATTGCGGCGCCGCTTTCTCTCTAAAGACGCTTGATCCCTTCCAGACTAGTTCTTTGCAACTCTCATAATCTGGAACAACGTGGGATAATTCCTCTTGAGCGTCTTCCGCGATTGCAGGAAACACTACCTCAGGCACGAAGGTGCTAAGGATGCGCTGAATATCACTCATCTCTTGAGTCTCTTCAGTGTCTATAGAGATCGAGCTTTTATTTCTGCCGACAGAGGTACTTTTATCATAACTAATGAACGCCCGAGCTTCCAACTCAGAAGCTTCGAATGTAAAGTCATTATAGTAGGCGTAAACCAAACCTGGAGAGGAGAGTTTTCCGCTAACCGCTATCGACCCCCAACTTACAACATTTTTTGCACGCATGTTGCCCAAGACCACCAGCATCCCGATGTCATCGCGGTA
>CAZJXY010000152.1:0-7766 GCA_964549925.1 uncultured Bdellovibrionales bacterium
TGGGCCTCGCGTTATAGAAGCCTTTGGGGTGCTTGTGTCCGCGATTGCCGGACTAGAGAGCGGCTACATCACGGAACGGGGCTCTTTTCAGCGGTTGCGCTGGGCCGAGATGCACAGGCATGAGCTATAACCCGCTCGCTCGATCGAATCCAAGGTTTCTTTCTGGTCGACAAAAATTCCTCTCTGCTTCTGTTTCTGCTAAAAAGTAACGATGTGCCACCCAGCATTATCGCGGCAATTGAATTTTCAACATCTAGCAAAGACTATTGCGATTTTTGTGGTGACCTTCTTTTTTGAGGTGCTCTCGCTATATGCGCAAGAATCGTTGAGTCTTACCCGCTGCTATGAACTCGCGGTGGCACGAAGTGAGCTAATTGGAATTCGAGCAGCGCAGATCGATAGCGCGAAAGCGAATTACGATCTTGCCTTTGCCAGCCTCTTCCCCGAACTCTCGCTTAATCTTCAACATGATTTAAGAGACAACCCCAACTTTGGACGAGTATCTCGCGGCACTAGCTCCTTTGATGATGACTCCAGCGGCAATCAGTCCGGCAGTTTGGGGCGTTCCCAGTTTGTGACTAGTTTTAAGTTAACTCAGCCGATCTTCCATGGGTTTCGTGAAGTCCTAGTCGCGGAATCTCTTGAATCTTCACATCAGGCCGCGAAACTCGATCAGGTAAGAGAGCGTGATCTTTTATTCCTCGATGTGGCAGAGCTATTTTACCAGGCATTGTTCTTTGAGTCAGACTTAAAGGTCTTTAGTCAAACCGAGCAAGTCCTCCTCCAAAGAGTTAAGGATCTGCGCGATTTCGTAAAATTGGGTAAAGCTAGAGAGAGCGAAGTCCTTGCGGCTGAGTCTGATTTGGCCGATTTAGCGGCTACGCGCGAGCGTAGCCAAGGTGCTTTGAACTCGACGAGAGAACTGCTTGGTTCCCTTGTTGGGGTCAGTGCTAAGGATTTAGTGCTGCACTACGAACCTTGGGCTGGAGCGACATTCTCGCTAGAGAATGGGATCGAAAAAGCGGCGGAGCGCAGTGATCTGCTAGCATCCAAGCTTCGGGCTGAATCGGAGCGATTGATGCTCAAGTCGGTGGAGAGAGAACGTTGGCCCGCGCTCGATTTCGAAGGTAACGGCTATGCTTTCGATGACCCCGATCGAAATCGAGACTGGGAGATCGGATTAAAATTGGAGATGCCGATCTTTGACTCTGGAAGAATTCGAGCCAAGGTAGATGAACAACGCGCTAGACTTGATCTGAACGAGCTGGAACGCACGCGACTAAGAAGAACTATAGAGCGTGATGTACGCTCGGCTTTTGCAGCGGTCGAATCCAGTAAAGCGGAGATTGTGGCGCTTAAAAAATTGACCAAAAGCTCCCAGCTAAACTACGAGTCTCAACGTAAAGATTATGAATTGGGGGTGGTCACAAATTTGGAGGTATTGCAGGCGATTAGGCAAAATCAGGAGTCTGCCCGCAGGTTGCGCTTGGCTGAACTTAGTTTGGACCTCAATCAACGCCGGCTAGAGGTGGCGATTGGAGGGGTGAGCTCTTGAGTATCGCCCGGCTCTCAATTGAACGACCGGTTTTCGCCTGGATGCTGATGCTCGGATTAATCGCATTTGGAGCTATCAGTTTTGGTCGCTTGGGGGTGAGTCAACTTCCGGATGTTGATTTCCCTGTGCTAAACGTGACGGTCTATTGGGAGGGGGCTGCGCCTGAGGTGCTAGAGGCCGAACTTGTCGATCGGCTTGAAGAGGCGATTATCACAGTTGAAGGGATACGAGAAATTACCTCATCCATTCGGCAGGGCCAGGCCAATATCAATGTTGAGTTTGATATCTCTCGAGACATTGACGCGGCTTTGCAGGAGGTACTCTCAGCAACCAGTAGAATTCGTCTCCCTTCAGGTGTAGATCCCCCAACGATCCGCAAAAACAACCCCGAAGATCAACCGATAATCTGGTTGGGGGTGTCTAGTGAGAAGCGCTCTTTGGTAGAGCTTATAAATTATGTTGACCGAATTTTAAAAGATCAGTTTCAAATACTTCCGGGGGTTGGAGAGATCATACTCGGAGGTTTTACCGAGCGAAGTTTAAGGCTGTGGGTCGATAACGAGAAACTAAAAAAGTTTGAATTAACCATCCTTGACGTGCGCGATGCGCTTGCGCGCAGTCATCTTGAGACTGCGGCCGGGTTTATCGAAAATTCTGAGCAAGAGATTAACCTTCGGGTAATGGGAGAGGGCCGCAGTACCAAAGAGGTTGAAGAGATTCTAATACCTACCCGCGGCGGTCGGCCGATAATTGGTACGGAGATTCGGCTCAAGGATATCGCAAGAGTGGAAGATGGATTGGCCGAAGTCCGGCGGCTTTCGCGCATAAACGGCACCCCCGGTATAGGACTTGGAGTAAAAAAACAGCGCGGGTCAAATGCGGTAAAGGTGGGGGAAGCCGTGCGCCAGAAGATGGCGGAGGTCTCCAAGCTTCTACCAGATGATATTAAGATTGGAGTGAATTTTGATAGCACCGTGTTTGTTAAGGAGGCGGTTGAGGAGAGTGAGTTTACTCTGCTTTTGTCTGCGATAGTTACCGGAATTGTTTGCTGGCTCTTTTTTGGCTCACTCCGACCAACGATTAATATTTTACTCTCGATCCCCACATCCATAATTGGGACCTTTATCATCATTTATTTTCTCGGCTTCACTCTTAATCTTTTTACCATCTTGGGTTTAGCCTTGGCTGTGGGAATCGTCGTAGACGATGCGATCATGGTTTTAGAGAATATTTACCGCCATCAGCGCATGGGTAAAGAGCGAGTTGCAGCATCCAGAGAAGGAGCTGAGGAGATTACTTTCGCGGCAGTCGCGGCCACGACAGCGGTAGTTGCGATCTTTGTGCCGGTCATCTTTATGGAAGGGGTAATCGGCAAGTTCTTTTTTCAATTCGGCGTCACTATTACAACAGCTGTAATTCTCTCACTGCTTGAAGCTGTGACATTAGTCCCGATGCGCTGCTCGCAATTACTGGAAGAGAACGCCTCGCAAGGTGTCTTTGTACGGTTTGTGAATAACACGTTCACACGGATTGCAGGGATGTATCAGCTGCTGCTTAAGCTTAGTCTGAAATTCCGCTGGCTGACGATAATCGTTGCACTGGCAGTGTTTTTTGGCTCACTTGAGCTTTTACCGCTATTAAGAAAGGAGTTTATACCGCCGCAAGATCAGGGCACATTTATTGTAAGAATCGAGACGGCCGTCGGATCGTCACTAGAGGCAACTTCGGAGATAATGCGTCAGGCAGAGGATTATATTCGTTCCCTGCCCGAAGTAAATCGCACCTTTCTAGCTGTCGGTGGGTTTGGCGGCGGTGAGGTGAATACCGGGATTATATTTGTTTCGCTGAAGCCTAGGCCAGAGAGGACAAAATCTCAGTTTGATACGATGAGCGATATTCGAAAGCAGCTGGTGAATTACAAAAATTTTCGCTCGTTTATTCAAGATCTATCAACTCGCGGCTTTACGGCTCAGCGCGGCTTCCCAGTCGAGTTAAATATTCGTGGAGGTGATTGGTCTGTTCTCGACCAAGCAAGTAAACAAATTGTTTCGCGACTGGAGCAGGGGGGTAAGGTAGTGGAGATTAATACCGACTACCGTTTAGGACAGCCGGAGATTCGGGTTTTTCCAGATCGAGAGCGTGCGCACCAACGCGGCGTGACAGTGGAGCAAATTAGCGAGACTGTTAGTGCTGCAATTGGCGGGATACGTGAGGGAAAGTACACCCAAGATGGTCGACGCTACGATGTGCGCCTTCGCTTGCAGCGTGATGAGAGAGAAGATGCCGAAAGCATATTACAGCTAACAGTTAGAAATTTGTACGGTGAGCTAGTGCCACTCAAAGATGTAGCCAAAGTTGAGCGTGCTTCGACTTTACAACTTATAACTCACCGAAACCGGGAGCGTTCGATCTCAATTTACGCAAATCTCGCCCCTGGTCAGTCGCAGGCTGATGCATTGGAGAGTGCTCAGAACGAAGCGGAAGCGCTGCTTCCGGAAGGGTACAGTGTGCATTTTGGGGAGGGCGCAAAGGGCTTTAAGGAGGCTTTTGAGAGTTTATTCTTTGTGCTGTGGCTTGGGGTGTTAGTCGCTTACATGGTTTTGGCTTCACAATTTAACAGCTTCATCCAACCATTGGTCGTGTTGCTATCCCTCCCATTTAGTGTGTCAGGTGCGTTTGCTGCCCTCTACCTAGCTAACCTTTCGATTAATTTATACAGCATGATTGGATTGATATTGCTGATGGGGATTGTCAAAAAGAATGCAATTTTGTTGGTTGAATTTACCAATCAGGTCAGAGAGCGAGAGGGATTAGCGATTGAAGAGGCGCTGCTTAAGGCTGCACCCTTGCGTCTTCGCCCGATAGTGATGACGTCCCTTTCGACAATGGCGGCTGCTCTTCCCCCGGCGCTTGCGTTAGGGCCCGGTGCCGAAAGCAGAATTCCTATGGCCGTGGCCGTCTTGGGTGGGGTGTTCGTTTCCACGATCTTTACCCTTTTTGTAGTTCCGTGTGCTTATCGAGTGATGGTGCGCCGCTAACGTTGGTGCGTGTGGAGTACTAATCCGCTTAGCGCTTGATCTTATCAATTTCATTACTTAGATCGGCCAGTAACTTAATCACTTCTGCATTAAATTCCCGCTGCTGGCGGATCATGTCTTTAAATATAGCTCTTAAAACCGGGATAAGCATGGTTTTTGCGGCAACGATAAACGGGCCGATGACCTTCCGGTGTGATTCAATTTTTGTTACCCGAAGATCAACATCCCAGAGCTGGCAAAGGCGACGCAGCTTTTCGAGTCGCGAGGCAGAAACAGTAAGCTCCCCTGGCAGAAGCGGGCGCTCTAGTGAGGCGACGTAGTTTACGTCTTTGTCGGTGAACTCCCCCTGATCGATTTTACGCCTTACCGTAGACGAGAGAGAGCGCTCAAGATCTTGGTTTTCCTCCCCCAGTACTTTTACCCAGCGATTAAACTGAATCGGTTTTAATGTGGCTCGCGCTGCGGTTGTCATAGGGATGATCGTTACCATTTCCCCAGAAATTTTCAATATTATGCGCAGCGCCTCGGAAAACTTAATTAGTTTAGGTGATTGGAAAACTTAAGGGTTGCCCCCTAGGTTTTAAGGGGTACGTGCTTTAATCCTTATCTACTACCGCACTTTTTACGCAACTTTTCTACATTTCCCTCGAACACCTAGTAGCCACTCAAACTTATAGCTTCAATTTAAGGAGGCATTATGAGCGCCATCCCGCCACTTAATTCTAATATACTCCCACCAAAGGTCGCCGCTTCTCAGCTCTCCGGCGCACAGTTTAAAGAAACCTTAAACGCCAATAAGCCAGTTGGGCTTGACGCTCATGCCGAGTTAGTAGCGCTGAGAGATAAGATTCTTCAAGGCGGCAAATTGGAGCCGAAGCAGCTCCTATATTATCAAATCCGAGCTCACCAGTTTGGACTTGGTGTCGAGCTGGTCTCGAAAGTTGGAGAAAGTGTAAGTGCAACAGTACGGCGATTCGAGCAAGGACAGTAATGGACGCCACGGAACTAAGAGCGCTGGAGCTAATCTCTCTGAGACGTGAGGTCGAGCGCAGAGAGGCTGAAACTGAGCTTCGGAGCGCAGCGGCGCAATCTAGAAAAGTTGAGGGTCGGATAGCTCTTCAACTTTCAGAGTTTGATAAAATTTATAAGGCAATTTCAAACCCAGATGGGTCCGCTTTAAAAAAGACCGATTCGAGAGATAAGGGAAATTTAAGCGGGCCAAAGCTAAAGCAAGAGATTTACCGGAGCCTTTTAGCCAAGCGAACTCAAATAGCTCGAATTAAAGAGGAGTTAAAATCGAAGAAGAGCGCAGAGCAAATTCTGGTAGCTAAAGTTATTAAGCTTAGAAAAGTAAGTGAAAAGCTTGGTCGAGAGATCGAAAAGGTCGCAGTCCGCTCTGCGGTTCGGCAGCGTTCACTAAGCCAAGAAGAGATAGAATCCAGGTACTCAGTCGAGTTACTTAAGCACAGCAAGGTTGATCAAAGCAGAGCTATTCAATCATCAGATCGCAGTGAATGGGCAAAGGAGAAAGAGCAGGACACAGTTGAACTAGCTCCAATTGAAGAGGTGCGACCACTATCTTTCCAGGAGCAGTTTCAAGACCAACTTAGTCCTACCTACACGCAGCCCCACGGCTCTTTCGAGCAGCAAAACCGGCCGCAGCCGGACTCAAGAGCGATAGACGATCTGAGCAATCGGCGCACTTACTTCACGACAGCCAGAGGAATAGCCGAGAAGCTAAGCGAAATAATTAATCGAAGCAGCCGCGGAGAAGTAGGGATTGGATTTAACTTCCTTGCTCCAAGTGGAAATAGTTACGCTGTACAGGTAAAGACGATGGAGCACCGTTCGGTGCTGCTGGTCCAAATCGGCATCAATTCTAGAATCTCGAAAACGGTTATAGGAGAGATTAAGGCAGAACTCACTCAAGCTTTCCGGCAAGCAGGAATAAACGTCAAATCGATTCAATTCCAAGCGAATCGCGGTTTAATTAGAGATTCCGGAGAAAATCCATGGAGACGATGAATGCAATTCATCCTTTATGGCTCGTGGTCGCAGCTCTGGCCATCTCCTCGGTGCCGATAGTGGTTGGGACCCTTACCTCGTACCTGAAAGTCAGCATAGTTATGAGCATGATGAGGAATGCTATAGGTGCTGGTCAAATTCCCGGTCCGATGGTGGTTATGGCCGTTTCGCTAACCATCTCTCTTTTCGTTATGGGCCCAGTTATTGAGCAGACCGCAACCGAGATCTCGCGTGTTGGCGCAGGGGAGTTAGTTAAGGCCCCGACAGTTGAAAAAATCAAAGGGTATGCGACCATCCTTACTCCGTGGATTGAGTTTTTAAAGCGGCATGCGGGGGAAAAAGAAATCATGCTTCTTAGAGAACTAGATCGCGCGCAGCATAATCAAACCGAGACAGAGTTAACCCAAACTATCCCTGTTAGAATCTTGCTACCCGCCTTCTTACTAACCGAACTTAAAGAAGCTTTTACCTTTGGTTTTGTGCTGCTCCTGCCTTTTCTGGCGATTGACTTAATAGTAGCCAATGTTTTAGCGGGAATGGGGATGTTTATGGTCAGCCCAGCGATGATTTCGTTACCGCTAAAATTAATCATCTTCGTTCTCTCAGATGCTTGGTTGTTAATCACTAAGGGGCTAATTCAGAGCTACCAGTTATGATTATAGAACAATACCTGAGCACTACGTTTTGGATCGTATTAGTTTTCTCCGGGGGACCGCTTCTACTTAGCTCAGTAAGCGGATTCATAGTGGCATTCTTGCAAGCCGCAACGCAGCTGCAAGAGCAATCAATTACCTACACGGTTAAGTTTTTAACCTTAGCCGGAAGTTTGGTAATATTTGGTCGGTGGTTTATTGAGGAGATTTCTAAGTTTCTCGCAGATGTGTTGCTGACCTTGCCAAATCTGAATTCGGTGTTGCCATGAACTTCGATCCGTATTTGGTTGCGCTGATATTTTTTCGCTGCTTTGGGAGCTTTCTTTTCTTGCCCCTATATGGGTTGCTGCGCTCAGCACTGTTTAAAGTAGCGCTAACATTGATGTGTAGCATGATTTTTGTTGATCAATTTGGACAAGCAAGTGTCGAAACCAGTCCCAGCTTGCTCATAATTGAATTACTAATTGGGGTAGTGATCGGTCTTCCACTTTTATT
>CAZJXY010000153.1:0-7728 GCA_964549925.1 uncultured Bdellovibrionales bacterium
CATGAGAAGTTGCCCGACGTGAGTTCATTGGTCTGCTACCGAGAGATTGGGGCAAATTCCGCGCCGAGCAGCGAAGGCCACTGCTGGCTTAAATACCGCTTTTCTAAGTTGTCAATTGAGGATCCGGGGCTTTTTGCTGTGCTATCATCACCCGAGACCAAGCTACAAATGGAAGTGATGACTCCCTGGCCAAAGCAAGAGATGTATTTTCAAATCGATGGTTGGCGGAGTGCCGAACTTCTTCAGGGAGTGCAGCCTGGTGAATGGAAAAAAGTTGATTTAACTCTTCCAACTTCTGCACTTAGGGCGAATCAGGGCTTATATGCCTTAGTCTCACAAGTGCACTCACCGAAAACTCAAGGGATCAATCAGGACGAGAGACGGCTTGGAATTGCGCTAAAATATATTAAGGTGATTGACTAATATGTATATTGTTACGGGCGCTGCTGGCTTTATTGGAAGTTGTGTCGTTTCAAAGCTAAATGCCGAGGGCATCGAGGATATTTTGTGCGTTGACCAACTCGGTTCTTCCGATCGCTGGAAGAACCTTCGAGGAAAGCTCTTCTCGGACTATTTACACAAGGACAAATTTCGCGGGCTTATAACTTCTGGTTCGCCAAACTTTAAAGTGAAGGCTGTGATCCACATGGGCGCCTGCTCATCTACTACCGAATCTGACTCCGATTTCATGCTTGATAATAATTACCGCTACTCCCGGGAGCTTGCAGAATGGTGCTTAAATGAGCGAGTACGATTTATCTACGCAAGCAGCGCGGCGACGTACGGGGATGGTCAACTTGGTTACGACGATAGTGATGAAGTTAGTCTTAAACTGACCCCTCTGAATGTGTATGGTTATTCGAAGCAATTGCTTGACACCTGGGCTATAAAAACCGGTGCATCAAAAAAGATTGCGGGACTTAAGTTCTTCAACGTTTTTGGTCCAAATGAATACTACAAAGATGAAATGCGAAGCGTCGTACTCAAATCATTCTTACAGATTCAATCTGGCGAGAGTGTTAAGCTCTTTAAATCTTATAAGTCGGGGTTCAAAAACGGTGAACAATCAAGAGATTTTATCTACGTCAAAGACTGTGTTGATGTAGTTTGGTGGCTAATCAAGAATAAAGATACCAATGGAATTTTTAATCTAGGGAGCGGAAAGGCTCGAACTTGGCTCGATTTAGCCCGAGCGGTGTATGCGGCACTAGGAAAGAAGGAATCTATTGAGTTCATCGAAATGCCGGAAAACCTCCGTCCTCAATATCAATATTTTACTGAGGCAAAAATGGAGAAACTCAAAGCATCGGGATACGATCTGAAGTTTCATTCACTAGAAGATGGGATCAAGGATTACGTACAAAATTATTTAGTCAAAGGCATGGCTGCCTACTAGAGCATATGTTGTTATGAATCGGCTAACTCTTGCTCAATCCGTTTCTTGATTTTAGGATCGATCTTATTAATTGAGGTCTCACTCGCCGAGCGTTTCTGGCTTTTTATCCAAGCAAAAATCAAACCCAGTCCAAGAAGAATAAAAATCGGGGTAGCAAGCCAAGCAGCCCTTCCAAAGCCAGCATTCTTCGGGGCAGCTCGCACTTCTTCGCCATATAGAGTGTAGAGGTAATCCAAAATTGTTTCTTTCGAATCGCCCTTTGATAATCTATTTCGAATCTCTTGCTGCAGTTCATGGGCCGCACTACTCGGGCAATCACTCAACAAGCGGCCCGGACAAAAAGGACTCATAGTTTCAGAAAAAATCTCCCGGGCAAGTGGCTCGTTTTGTTGCGCTGGCTCAGCCCTAACAACAGTAATCGTAAGGGTAAGAGACGCGATTAGGAGGCTCAATCCAAGTTTCATATCCTCCAACCAATAACAGAATCATGACATTAAGGGCCAATCTTGCGCTAATTCGATTAAATTCAACTAATTAGATGGATAGGTCGGTTTCAAGTTCAAGGCAGATTTGGTCGATATTAACCAAATAATATCGTTAGGTATTTTGTGGAACAGGTGTCACTTAGTCTCGCTGAGGGCGATACTTTTTTAGACAGATACAGAATTGAGCGCGTGCTTGGATCGGGAGGCATGGGGAAGGTCTATCTGGCCAGTGACTTGATGCTTTCAGATTTTAAGATCGCCTTAAAGACTTTGCATTCCGAGTTATGTCGAGAGCCTAAACATAAGCAAAGATTCCTTCGCGAGGTTCAACTAAATCGAATGTTGAATCACCCCAATGTTGTAAAGATCTTTGATATCGGACACATCGGAGATGCGCTCTACCTTACGATGGAGTTTGTCAAAGGGAAAACTCTAAAGGAGAGGCTGCAAGAATCAAAACTTTCCGTTCAAGAGATTGTTTCAATTCTAAAAGAGATCTGTAAGGGGCTTATTGCCGTACATAATGAAAACATCATTCATCGAGATCTCAAACCTGGGAACGTCTTACTCAGCGACTCTGGAGAGGTAAAAATTGCTGACTTCGGTGTTGCACGACCTGGAGTTTCTGAGCTCACCGCGCACGATGAGATTATTGGGTGCGCTCCCTATATTGCCCCAGAAGTCTGGATTGGAAGAAACGTCAGCGCTGCAGCCGACATCTACGCTCTTGGAGTCATGGCTTACGAGATGTTAGTCGGGGAGTTACCGTTCGATGGCGATTCTCCGGCCGATTTAATGCGAAAACACTTAGAGAGTAAGCCCTATCCTTTGAGAGAGATAGATCCGGAAACTCCTGAATGGCTCGAAAATCTCACATTAATGATGCTTGAAAAGGATCCTTCCAAACGGCCTGCCTCGGCCAAGGAAATCTTAGACACCTTAATCAGTGGTCCAGCCACAATCGAAAATTCAAATCATCGGCGAGAACCTTCGACAGGATCTCTGGATGAAGATCTACTCAGACACTTGAGACAGGCTGAGGCCGCCGTCTCCCTCGAGTCCGAAGAGCAAATAGCACCTTCCACGCCTTCTGAGAGGCGTGCTCGTTCACTTCCGGACTGGGAAGGTGAAAAAAAGCGGCACATCGCTCCCCCCGAACAGCACTCCCCAGCGGCAGAGAGCGCGCTCTTAAGTACCAAGCTTTTCAAAGTGGAGCGAGCGGATAATTTTGTAACCAAAGTGGGAACGAGGAGCGGAAGTTACGATCAACAAAACGATCGATCAGCTCCCTACGATAATAGGATTTTTTACAGCGCTGCTCGTTACGGACTTTTATTCGCGGTTGTGATAGTAAGTGTGGTGCTGGTTCAAGCTCTCACCGCAGATTACGCGACCAAGCTCATTTCAGTGATTGCTCAACCGTTCCCAAATGGTTTTTCCCTAGTACTAACTTCCATTCTTGAATCATTGCTTATTACGCCTTTAGCCGCAGCTCCGTTAACTCTAGTCTCTTGTCTTTCAAACGCTAAAACAAAGCTGAATCGGGCATTTTTTAAAGGCTGGCCTCGCTCTGTGAGTTACCTATTAATGCCGGCTGCATTTCTATGGATCTGGTTTGTCCTCAGAGTGGTGTTCATCGATCCGGCGAATGTATCGCTACTGCCTCGCGGAGTACCTACCATTACAAGCGCAGTTATAGTCAATATGTTAGAAATAGCCTTACTTCAGCCAATGGGAACGTTCTATAGAGTGATGGGAGAATCAACGGCCGCCGGTGTGACCGTGTCCCACATGACACTGCTGTCGGCAGTGCCGTATTACACTGCGCTCGGCCTTGCAATTTTCGGCCTAATTGAGGTCTTAACCAAAGATCTGAGCGATTCGGAGATTCCTTCTACTCTAACTTTTTCTATAGTCAGCTCAATAATAGTTATCGGATCGCTGGGGAACTACTTACTATTCCCGGTTCTTGAGCTGGTTGACCTTCCCCCCAATAATGCCCTCTCTTTCTCAATCGGAAGGGAGATTGTATCAATTTCGAACATGCAAATTACATTAGGACTGATAAACTACGCCTCAATAATATTGATTAGTAGAAAATTATTGCGAAATAGAAAATAGAGAGCTTATTTGCCCTTTTTGAGTTTACGCTCCAATTTTCGCGCCGCTTCCATCTTTTGGCGCTCAATCTCCGGATCCTTCAATTGACTCTTTCGCTTCGATTTATCTTCGGTTTCATCTGTAGGAGTCGGCGGTTGAATGGTCGCCAGTCGCTTTGCTTGATTCTCTCGCCTCAAGCGTTCCTGCTCCTCAAGTTCCCGCATCTGCTCCTCGGTAACTGGGGTTACAGCAAACAACTTTCTTACCACATCTTCTTTAACCGTTCTTACCATCTGCTGAAACAAAAGGAAGCCTTCCTTTTGGTATTCATGTAAAGGATTTTTCTGACCGTATCCACGCAATCCGATTCCATCGCGTAAATGATCCATCTCAAGTAGGTGCAATTTCCAAAAATGATCCAACGATTGGAGATAAATAATTCGCTCAATTTCGGCGAAATGTGGCTCACCTATCCGATGAATCTGTTCCTCATATAACTTGCGAGCATCCTTTCTGAGTAAGTCGAAGATTGACTGCTGATTTAATTCCAAATCGGCCGGGCGAACATACTTTCGGGAAACAATAAAAGAAAATCGATCAAACAGCGCTTCTAAATCCCATTCAACCGGCTTACCTCCCTCACCACAACAGTTCAGTACAGCTTCCTCAATTAAATCGTCCAACATTTCTTGAACTCTTTCCCGCACCGCTTCGCCACGAATAACGATATCACGATCATGATAAACGACCTGTCGTTGTTTGTTCATTACATCATCATATTCGAGGATGTGTTTACGGGCATCAAAGTGTACCCCCTCAACTCGTTTCTGCGCATTCTCAATTGAACGAGAGATCATTCTACCTTCGAGCGTTACTCCCTCCTCGACTCCAAGCATGTCCATAATCTTTTGCACACGCTCCCCGCCGAAACGCCGCATTAAGTCATCCTCTAGAGAGACATAGAACTGGGTGCTTCCCGGATCACCCTGGCGTCCCGCACGACCACGAAGCTGGTTATCAATTCTTCTGGATTCGTGCCGCTCAGTACCGATGATATGGAGCCCGCCCAATTCCAAAACCTTTATCTTTTCATCAGCGCAAATCGCCGAATACTTCCTAAGAGCCTCAGCGAATGCTGGATCGTTACGATCTCTAGTTCCGGCCTCTGCTGCCGCTAAAAACTCAGGATTACCCCCAAGAACGATATCGGTTCCGCGACCAGCCATGTTAGTAGAAATCGTAACGGCTCCAAGCCGCCCTGCCTGTGCCACAATATCAGCTTCCCTCTCATGATGCTTCGCATTAAGGACGTTGTGACGCACCCCGTGTCGCGCTAATGCTTTTGATAGAGCCTCGCTCTGCTCGATACTAATCGTGCCGACCAGAACCGGTTGCTGCTTTTGGTGAAGTTCGAGGATCTTATTACAGACGGCATCATATTTCTCTTTTCGCGTCTTATAAACTAAGTCCGTGCAATCATCTCGGATCATTTTTCGATGGGTAGGAACTACAATAACCTCTAGATTGTAGATATTCTTAAACTCCATCGCCTCTGTATCGGCAGTTCCGGTCATTCCAGCAAGCTTCGCATACATACGGAAATAGTTTTGAAAAGTGGTGGAGGCTAGCGTCTGATTCTCGTTAGCTATTTTTAATCCCTCTTTTGCCTCAACCGCTTGATGTAAGCCGTTAGACCATCGACGTCCTGGCATCATTCTGCCGGTAAATTCATCAACGATAATTACCTCTCCATCCTTTACTAAATAATCCACATCACGCTGCATAGTGTGATGTGCCCTTAAAGCATTATCAACATGGTGCACCAACTCAACATGTTGTGGATCGTAGAGGTTTTCAACCCCAAGCAACTTTTCAACGTGCGAAACTCCGCTGTCGCTCAAGGTCGGGTGTTTGGATTTTAGATCAATCTCGAAATCGCTGCCTTCCTTTAGCCTTGGTATTATTTGATTGATTTTGTAGTACAGATCAGTTGATTCTTCCGCCGGGCCAGAAATGATCAATGGAGTTCGAGCTTCATCAATTAAAATCGAGTCAACTTCGTCCACGATCGCAAAATTATGTCCGCGCTGAGACATATCGTCGAGCGCAAACTTCATATTGTCTCTTAAATAGTCAAAGCCAAATTCATTGTTTTGGCCGTAAGTAATATCAGCATGGTAGGCTTCTCGCTTTTCCGAATCTGGTCGGCGAGGCAGAACACATCCGACCGATAATCCAAGGTAGCTGTAAATCTGCCCCATCCATTCGGCGTCGCGCCGGGCAAGATAATCATTGACGGTAACGATGTGCACACCCTTACCGCTAAGGGCGTTTAAGTAGGCCGGTAGAGTTGCCACCAGGGTTTTTCCTTCCCCGGTTTTCATTTCTGCAATCATTCCGCGATGAAGCACCGCACCGCCGATAATCTGCTCATCGAAATGGCGCATGGAAAGTGTCCGCTGACCAGCCTCGCGTACAATCGCATACGCTTCAGGCTCTATCTTATCTAAGCTCTCACCGTTCCTTACTAATTCTTTTAGCCGTTCGGTTTCAGCTTTAAGCTCAGATTCGCTCATTTTATGATACTTGCTCTCAAGCTCAGCCACCCTTGAGACCAAGCCCTGCAATGAACTCAAGACACGATCATTTCTCGTTCCAAAAATCTTTTTAACTACAAAATCGAGCATAAAATCCAATTAAAGATTGTGTACCTGAACCGCATGAACCTCGTCGCTTTCAAGGAACGGAGCAGCTAATCGCTCAAACTGCTCACTGGTATCAGTCACAAAATACCGATCCTCTGCCGTACTTTGACTCTCTGACATCAAGCCCAACTGTTTAAGTCGCTCCCTAACTATATGAGCAACAGCCTCACCGGAGGTTACAATCTGAATATTTTCTCCTAGATAGCGCACCAAAGCATTTTTCAACAGTGGATAGTGTGTACAGCCTAAGATTAATGTGTCAATTCCACTGTGCTTTAGGGTGCTTAAGTAGCGCTCTATTGCAAGATCGACTATCGGCCCTTCAAAAATTCCCTCCTCTACAAGAGGTACAAAGAGCGGGCATGCCTTTGACAGCACTTGTGCCTCGGGACACCTGGATAAAATACCATTCAAAAATGCACGGCTCGAAACCGTTGCGTAGGTCCCAATCACACCAATAGATCTGTTTTTAGTAACATTTAGAGCCCAGTCAACTAACGGTTCAATCACGCCAACGATTGGAACGGCGCATTTGTCCTCAAGTTGAGGCAAAGCCGCGCTAGAGGCGCTGTTACAAGCGACTACTACAAGTTTAACTGCTTGCTTTTCTAAGAAGCGCGCACACTCCTTCGAACATTGGAAGATGGTCGTAGGGCTCTTTGGCCCATACGGGTTTCTAGCCGTATCGCCAAGGTAGACGAAATGCTCGTTGGGTAGAGCACGTTTTAGAGCCTTTAGGACCGTAAGTCCTCCAACACCACTATCGAAAAGCCCTATCGGTTTTGAGGCATCTGGATTCATCGAGCCTCAGTTTATCCTGAAATACCGGGGCGGGCAAACGCATCCGGTTAGAGATGGACTTACGCTCTTTATCTGTGAAAACATGTACCTAAATGCGTGAGTTATTCTTCATTCAATCTAGGCAGTGCTTAACGGACGAAGCGGCCAATCTGCTGCTTGAACAAGCTCTGATCTTTGAAACTACCAGGGCCAGGCTGATCCTTGATCGAGGTCAAATCGTTATCCCCTGGTTTAAACATCA
>CAZJXY010000154.1:0-7659 GCA_964549925.1 uncultured Bdellovibrionales bacterium
TTTTGATTAACACTCGCGACATTTTTTAACGCGATCAATCCGGGTCTGGTGGTTTTCGCCAAAAGCTCTAACCCCCTCTTCGCTATCACTCGATTAGCGCCAATCAGAGGCACCATGTCGCAGATTGTTCCAAGGCAAGCTAAATCTAAGTAGCCTCGCACATCAATTTTCTCAGCCGCAGGTATGGTGTTCCGAAGCGCCACCAAAAAATACCAGACTAATCCAGATGCACAGAGAATCTTATCAGCAAAGCCACACCCCTTTTGGTTCGGGTTAACAAAACAATCTGCGGGAGGATTCTCGCTAACATAATGATGATCGATCACGATGCTTTTCATGCCAAGCTTCCGAGCCAGCTCCAACTCTTTGATGTTGGTAGTGCCGTAATCAACGGCAATAAGAAGCTTAAAACCACCCGAAGCTGCTCTTCTTACCATCTCTTCATTTAGACCGTAGCCTTCAGTAAACCGATCTGGAACAAAAACGTGGGAGTTAATTCCAAGTTGGTGCAAAAATGAGGAAAGTTGCGAGGCTCCACTCAATCCATCAACATCAAAGTCACAACAGATTGCAATCGCCTGATCTTTTTCAACAGCTTCTTTTACCAGCTTGGCAGCAAGATCAGCATTTTTGAGCAATTTAACATCCGGAAGCCCCTCTTTAAGGGTTGGATTGAGATAGTTCTTCAGATCCGAATTGGCTTTAAAACCTCGGGCAGCTACCACTCTAGCGGCCACTTCCGAGAGTTCAAATTGTTTGGCGATTTTTTTTGCTTCGTTGGTGTGTTGCTCCCGAACTTCAATACGACGATGCACGACGGTTATGGAACCGTTAGAACCGGTCTGTTTGATTGAGGATTCAGATTCGAGATGCATAAGCTTTGATTAATCTAAATGAGGCACAGATATAAGACAAGAGCAGAGCAAGATCTAACCTAGGCAGCACGCGCTCCAAAAAATGCGTCTTCTTCAAGAAGCTCCCGACGCCCCTCGCTCATGACATCGCGCACTGCATTTGAAGTAAGGGTGACAATGGTGTCTTCTAAGGACTCCATCGAGCGAATTATCTCATTTAACTTGGTTGTCTGCTCACCGTTCTTATGAATTCCAGGATCAAGTTCAGAAAGCTTTCTCAAAATGTTCGTCTCGGTTTCGATAATCTTTGTACTGGCCTGTCCAGCAACCATTACGGGAAGTCGATTTGCAAGGCTTTCAAGCATCCTGTCATAGTGCTGAAGCATCTGCTCTCTGCGCTGTGCCGTTAGCCCCTCTATGCGCTTAACTAGCCCAAATATCTCTTTATTCTGTTCAGCCCGCTCTTTCGCCGCAATGCGAAGCACCACCAGCATGGCAATGGCCAATCCAATTTGCACTATGATCATTAGGAGTCCGGCCAGTCCAGCGAGCGCGAGCAAATTGTGGGTAAATTCAATATCTTGCATATAAATCTTACGTTCTACATACCGTATGGCATCTCTTATGATGCTTAAATTTATCGATTGGACGCTGGCTGACTACCAGTTTTGAAAGGTATATTTGACCGTGTGATAACATCTGTAGCCCCGGATTTATTGCCAATTTATATTCTGACCACTGTGATCGAATTCATGGTCGTTGCGGCGTTCGCTCGCCCTGATCCTTTTCGGGTGTTCTGTGCCGTTCTATTGGCTAATATCGTTAGCAGCGGCGCTGCGCATGTTGCAACTACACATCTAGGCGTTGAACGCGACTACGTAGTCCTGGGGATAGTACTACTCGAGGGGTTTATAATCTCAGTCGTAACAAAAATTGAGATTATGCGAGCGATAGCACTATCACTCGCAGCCAACGTGGCCGCACTTATTACTGAAATCGCGATTTACTCGGTGTACCCGTGATAAACCCCTACGCTATGAGCGCTAGAGAGTCTTAAAACCCCTATTATCTCAGTTGTTAGTGAATTTCCCGAAAGATTCTCGCAGCCACTAATTTTCGGCTGGGTTTAATCCACAACCGTATACGCCATCCAAGGTCCAGAATGCGAATTCATTACTGCCGACCAAAACCAAGATGACGTGTCATACCAACTTTGGCCACTATCGGTTTTTATCAACTCACACACAGAGAATTGCCTTGCTCGCTGGACGGCGGTAAAACATCCCCATACTTTTCCTGTGCTATCAACTTTGGCTGCCGCCGGAATCACCCTAAACCCGGCCCCCTTAAAGCAGTCTGCACTCGGATGTAATTTTCGTGTTGGTCGAGTCACAATCCTAACCAAAACCTCCCGCTGACCATCGGTGAATCGCTTTATTCGTCCGGGAAATCCAATAGAAAATTCATTTTCTCTTGCAGTTAGTGGGAGCTCGATTAGGGTTAAACCTTCAAAAGTTGAGGGAAAGCTAACGGCAGCCATTTGGGAATCAATTTCATTGCTATCAGAGAGAATTATCGGGAGCGTAGCCGCAAAGAGGTGAAACAGTAAAAATACTAAGCGTTGCATCTGATTCTAAGCTCCTGAGTAAATCCGAGTAGCATCAGGGCAACCACCGCAAATATCGCGATCCCAACGCCCTCATGCGCCCAATCCGGCGCCTCAAGCAGCCGACTCTCAATCAAAAAGAGCAGACTCACTCGAATCACATTTGCCACAAAAAGAATCAGTGCTCCAAAAATTTGGGCAACGATGGTTTGAATAAAGGTAAGTGAGAAAATCGCTCCAAGCGTATAGTTCAAATACCATATACCCCACAGCATTTTTATTCCACTGCATGGCGCATCTACCAAGATCAGTTCGCCCGCAAATTCGAGAGCTGTTCCATCTGCGGTAACATGATATCCAAGTAAAGAAATAAGCGGGGCAGTGAGATAGGTTGTAAAGGCTCGCAGTGGAAATCCGAAATAGAATTGCAGAGTAGGAAGTATAGGCAAGGAAAGTAAAAACAACCCCCAAATATTTAGGTTAAACCGCCGACCGGTCATATAGGGGCAGAGTGTCGAGGCAATTCCTAAAACAGCAAAGACAGATGATCCCAGTGGCGGTAAGAATTGAAACGTAACGATATACAAAATTACGAGCAGGGTCGGAAGGATTAGCTGGTCTTCGCTCAGCATACTCCTTCTTCGATTTGAAAAGAGTAATAACAAGGCCGTAATTAAGGCTATTATCCCCCATGGCTCGTCTGACTGATCAGTCATTCGCAATAAATACCAGTTCCAAATCGGCCAATACGACAATGCCTGTACACCAAGAAGAAAAGTGGGGGTCAATGCGACGCGCATGCTCCCCTCCTCTGTCCATAGATCGCCCCAATCAGCATCAAGCTGATCACAAACATCACGAGCCATTCACTCGGTTCTGGAACGGTTGGTGCCACACCTCCGACTGCGAGATTCGATACGCCTTGGGGAAGCGGTAACGGTTGTTTTACCTCTGTGCTGGGTGTTTTGGCCCTAATTACCTGATCAACTGCTACAAATGAGGTATACTGAGTTAACAGGTTGTAGGTGATCCCTAACCTAATGACTTCGCGTCGTCTTTCCTCATCAGAGTTAATGGAATTATAATCCGAAAGCAGTTTAATTCGCTGACGCGCCCAGAGATACTTGATCGCTTCGTTCTTTGGATCAGCGTTGACCTTGCTCAAATCGAATTCCTGCGAGTAACTTCCCTCCGACGAATCGCCGGTAAGTACAATTCTTCCTCTGGGAACGCCGTGGTACTTACCAAAAACCTGAATCGGCCGTTCTGCCAAAACATCCGGCACGCTCAGTGGTTCCACATCGTAGACGTCAAAATCGTAGTACGTAAGATTAATGCTAGAGAGTACCGGAGCCTGAATCATCTTCTTAAATGCTTCAGCGCGTGATGGAGCTTCTAACTGATTCAATACGACGAACGGCTCTCCGCCTCCAACCCGGGCCATTCCCTCAATTAGCTGTCGATTCACTGCTGTACCGATGCCGAAAGCGAAGATGTTTGTGGTATTCAGGTTTTTTCGAATCAGATCAAATACATCGTCTTCTACCGCTACGTATCCATCGGTTACCACAACGACGCTTCTAGAGAATTTTGGCTGGCGCGGTAGGCTGAATGCCCGAGTAAGAGCAGGGAGAATTTCCGTCCCTCCGCCACCGCGCTGACTCTCGATTAGCCGGACTGCGAGCCCAATATTTTCCTTGGTAGCCGGGAGTGACTGTGGCGAAAGAAGATCGGAGCCACCGGCGAAGAGCAAAACATTAAACAGATCAGTAGGCCTCAAACTCTCGACCAGATTCCGCATCAAAGTCTTAGCGACATCCAACGGGAACCCAAACATCGAGCCAGATACGTCAACCACAAAGATATATTCGCGAGGTAAAATTTCGTGCTCTGTAACTTTTTTAGGCGGTTGTATTGTTGCAAGAAAAAAGCTCTCGTTTTCCCCTGGGTAAAGCAAAACGCCACTTTCAATTTTATCTCCAGAAAGTCTATAGCGAAGCACAAAGTCACGATTTCCAGCTTGAACTTCAGAGCGATCTAAGCGCACGTTGGCAGAGCTTTCGGAGTCGTACTGGATGCTTGTTTTGTGACTTGGCGTCGCAATTTCTTTAATCGCCATACCGGCGTTCAGCGCAACACTGAGATCGAATCCGTAAGGTGCTGGCTGACCCTCCCCACAATATGGATTAGCTGTCCAACTTTCGGTTGATGGCGTCGCGACATTGGGAGCAACCTCTCCTACTGCTTTCGTATCGGTCGAGGCGACATATCTTGGTCCTACTACAGTCGGATACACGAATTCATATATACCGTCTGTTGGTTTTAGTTTTTCAGTGTATTTTAATTCGACTGAAATTTCGTCACCCGGAAGTATGTTAGCAACACTCATACGGAAGACATTGGGTCGATGTTGCTCAAGCAGCGATGCGCTCTTCCCCTCCTTTTTTGCGGCCTCGTAGGTCGCTTTCGCTTCACTACGCTCTTTGACCTTGGCTTTAATTACCCTCTCGCCTAACCTCATTTCGAGCGCATACACAGCCGCCTCGGTAGAACCAGGAAAAACATAGACCGCCTCAATTACGCTGCTTCCCTGATTTTTGTAGGTCTGTGTAACACGAACATCGGCGATCGTTCCGACAATCTTCACCTCAGCGGCAGTCGCCTTTAAGGGGAATTGCTCCAGCTGGCTAAGTTTAGAAGTAACCAAGAAGTACGGTGAGAGGGTCTTACTGGACGATTCTGACTGAGCGAAAATGCCGATTGGGTGCACCAATAGCAATATAAACGTTAAACTTAGTACTCCGATTAGGTCCAGATTTTTCATACGCATAAAGTCTCCAGCGGTTGGTTCATGCGATATTAGTCGCTTTTCAAAATGAAGATTGTTTGAAGGCCTAATGAATTTTGGGTGAAATCGCAAAAAGTTGAAGTTTTTAGGTGTTTTAGGTTAGGATTACCGACTTAACTTTCAAATGCCTGGAAGTCCGAAATGGAAAAAAACAGTCGCATCTTCGTAGCCGGTCATAGGGGTTTAGTTGGATCGGCAATAATTAGGAATTTAAGATCTCACGGATACACGGACATTATTACTCGAACTCGGCAAGAACTTGATCTTGCTCAACAGGCGGCGGTTCATGAATTTTTTGCCAAGGAACATATTGAGTACGTCTTTCTTGCCGCGGCTAAGGTCGGGGGGATACTTTATAATTCAAAATACCAGGCAGATTTTTTATATGAGAACCTAATCACAGCGTTAAATGTGATTCATGCGGCGGCGGAGTTTGGCACTAAGAAGTTATTGTTCCTTGGGAGTTCTTGCATTTATCCTAAAATGGCCCCTCAGCCGATTAAGGAGGATTACTTACTAACCGGACCGCTCGAGCCCACAAACGAGGGGTACGCCGTGGCAAAGATTGCTGGATTGAAGCTTTGCGAAAAGTACATGACTCAATATGGCAAACAATTTATTTCGGTTATGCCGACAAATCTTTTTGGCCCGGGAGACAACTATCACCCAGAGAATTCTCATGTTATCCCCGGATTAATTCGAAGGTTTCACGAAGCTAAACTCAAAAACCTTCCGTCGGTCACGATGTGGGGAACTGGATCCGCCCGAAGGGAATTTCTTTTTGTTGATGACTTGGCCGAAGCTTGTACTACTTTGATGTTAAAGTACAACGAAGCACAAACTATTAATGTCGGCACGGGCGAAGATTGTTCAATTATGGAACTCTCTCAAATAATTAAAGAGACAGTTCAGTATAAAGGGGAGATCAAAACCGATCCATCACGTCCCGACGGTACGCCGCGTAAAGTGCTAGATGTCACACGGATCAAAGCTTTGGGCTGGAAACCGAATTTAACGCTAAGAGAGGGTCTGCGGATCGCCTACGATTGGGCCGTGGAAAATAAAGTTTTCAACTAGTAGTGCCGTGGAAACCGCGATCGATCAGCACAATATTGAGATTCAACACAACTTAAATTGTTGGAACAGTAAGCCTGTCTTACGAAGAATCTATAGATCGCTGCACGAGAGAATTGCCAAGAATTTAAACCCCGATTTAGATGGTAAAATTGTAGAGCTAGGTTCCGGTATTGGCAACATAGCGGAAGTTATTCCAAACTGTATTCGCACTGATCTATTTCCTAATCCGTGGATTGATCAAATTGAAAGTGCTTATAAACTTTCATTTGCCGATAGGACCGTATCTCACATTATTCTTTTTGATGTATTTCACCATCTGCGCTACCCAAGCACCGCGTTTAAGGAATTCGCTCGTGTGCTTATCCCCGGTGGCAGAGTGATTATGTGCGAACCTTATATTAGCATTCCGTTGGGGGCGATCTTGTACGGACTTCTTCATCATGAACCTGTAGCTTGGCGGGAGAAAATCGAATTTTTGGCACCTAATGGTTGGTCAGCAGATCAAGATTCATATTACGCCGCTCAGGGAAATGCGACGCGAATTTTCTTTAAGGGACAGGGCCTTGCTGAGAATTTTAAAGACTGGGAGATTGTAAACAGAGAGAGGCTCTCGCTAATTTCTTACGCGTTTTCTGGCGGCTACAGTAAACCTCAGATTTATCCAGACGGCGCTTATCCACTTATGTTAAAAGTTGATGCGTTAGCTGATTTCTTGCCAGCCGTGTTTGGAACAAGAGCTTTAATAACCTTGGCGCTTAAGTAATTTCCCTCTTTCTTCGTTGCTTTTTCAATTGCTTCGGACATATTCCAAGCGGCCGTATGCCATAGGTTTGTATGTTCCTTTGATACGATACTACAGCCGAATGACCATAAAAATTCCAATACGCTTTTGCACCAATTTCACTGTTGATATACGGAGAATAAGTTATCAGTGCTTGCCCAAATACTGCAGCGATACAGAGGAAATATGTAAGATTCCAGCGCCACTTTAGATTGGAGTCATGAATACCCTTGGCAACAATCCAGAGGTACACCACAAATACCGGTTGATAAAGTCGAGCCACCCAAGAACCACGAATCTGCCATCCGCTAAATGTAGGGGCTAAATTAGACAAAATAAGCACGAATAATGCTGATAACAACACCCCGATTTCAGGAATTGTCACCGCCCTTCGTTTAATTCCAAGAATAACAATAATCATAGCCAATACGGGGAGAAAGAAAAAATTTGAACCTAAAAATAGATCAAGAGAGACACTTGGAAGATCTCTCAA
>CAZJXY010000155.1:0-7654 GCA_964549925.1 uncultured Bdellovibrionales bacterium
TCGCCTGGCCAGTAATTGCCAAAAAGATTTCTCAATCTTTTTGGCAATTACTATAGGCAATAGTTTCTTGGCGGAGCTGAAGATGAGGATAGCCGTATTAACCGGAGCTGGGATTAGCGCCGAGAGTGGACTTAAAACATTCAGGGACAGTGATGGCCTGTGGGAGGGGTATGCTGTCGAAGAAGTTGCCACCCCACAGGCTTGGCGCAGAGATCCTGAGCTTGTGCAGAAGTTTTACAACGAAAGAAGGGCTGCAGTATTGGGGGCGCTTCCCAACGCTGCCCACATAGCCCTGGCTAAGCTCGGCACAAAGTTTAAAACTACTATAGTGACACAAAATATCGACGATCTTCACGAGAGAGCTGGCTCTGACGATATCGTTCATCTGCACGGAGAGATAAAAAAGTCCTGCAGTTCGATCGATCACTCATTAGTTTACGAGATTGAGGGTGATACTCTCCGAATGGGGGAAAAATGCGAGAAGGGTTCACAATTGAGACCGTTTATCGTTTGGTTTGGTGAGCCTGTCCCAATGATGGAGATTGCAATTGAAAGGGTCGAGCAGGCGGACTTACTTCTCGTAATCGGCACCTCTCTTGCAGTTTACCCGGCCGCAGGGCTAGTTGATTACTTGCCCCACGGAAGAGAGATCTATTTAATTGACCCGAAGGCTACTCAGATCCCCTGCCCTCGCTCGGTCAGACGTATCGCCGAGAAAGCTACAGTAGGCGTTCCTAAAATTGTGGATGAGCTTTGTGCATCGTACTAAAGGACTAAGAACGTTTTATAAGATTGGAGTGATCACTGGTCAGAGAGTCAACTGAGCGCATAGGATGGTTTTACTCCGCTGTATTACTCGCGCTTCTGGCGGGGTTAATGGCAAGCGTTGATGTTTGGGTTAATTTTCCCGACATCGGCTGGCACATCCGCAGTGGTGCGATGATTTCTACTAGTGGAACATTACCAGAAAAAGCTTGGTTCACCTTTACGCTCAGTGATTACAATTGGGTTGCCCATGAGTGGCTGCAAGAACTGATTCTAGCTAAGATCTGGATATCGTCTGGGATGTTAGGCGTGCAGTGGTTCTACGCTCTACTCGGAATGGCTTTTATCTTTTGGTTACTTCACCTCTTTCTGCCGCCCAAGCAGCCGTTGTTTTTAGTTTCAGCTGCAGCTCTTCCGATTACCGCCGTGCTTATCGCCACGCGGCTGCTTCGCCCACAGATCGTAAGCAGTTTTGGTTTTGTAACGGTGCTTTTTTTGATTTTAGAGTATAAGCGATCGCGCGCACTGAAATATCTCTATCTTATTCCTCTGGTCTTTTTGGTATGGGCTAATTTGCATGCCGGCTTCCCCGTTGGCTTCATCGTTTTGTCCCTATTTTTGATAGCCGGACTAATTGAGATTGGGCTGGCTGCTTCCGGACATAAGCTCAGCCCTAGTTTGGAATCAGTCCCACAACTAACAAAAGCGGATCTGTTGCAGGTGCTGTTAGTCTCTTTAGTATCATTCATCGCTACGCTATGTAATCCTTACGGTATTAGGCTCTATCAAGAAGTTTTTCATACCCTCAGCGATTCTTACTCTAGTCAGTCTGTCTTGGAATGGCTTCCCACATCGATATCATCCTCTAGTGGCGAAGCATTTTTTGCCTCGATAGTGTTTCTGTTTTTGAGCTACTTCTTTAAAGCTAAAAAGCAGGATCACTTTTTCTTAGCATTGAATTTGGTATTTTTTTGCCTGGGACTTAGCGCTACGCGGCATGCTTCGTTCTTCGTATTGCTGGTCATAGTTCAGCTTTTACCACTCATTCCATCTGCGTCTGCGGTGATTCAGCAAAATAGAAGCTACATATTTTCAGTTATCACTCTCTTTCTCGTATTAACCCTGGTTTTAAAGCACTATTCGGGTCGAGTAGAACGGTCGAAATTAATCTCGCGTGAAGAGCAGTTATATCCGGCAGTGGCGCTTCAAAACTATCAGATATCACCCCAAAGTCGGGTCTTTCACGCCTTTCATTGGGGCTCTTATCTAGCGTTAAAAAGCAGGGATTTTCAAACTTTCATTGACGGTAGAATGACCCAGTGGAGTTATAATGGAGAGAGCTTCCTAAAGTTGTATGATGACATCAGAACTTTGCAATTGGGATGGGAGTTAAGCCTAGAGAAATTTAAAGTAGATACCATAATCTTACCACCAAATGAGCCACTGATCGCAGCAATCAGGCTTAAACCTGAAAGTTGGAGGATCGTCTATGAAGATTTGGTAAGCGTAATCGCTGAGCGTACTGAAGCTAAGTCTTAACCACCAACCTCAAAAGCTGCAGGCGGACTTTCATTTGTAGAAAAGGCAATTTTGAAGTTCTTCTCCAACTTCAATTTTTGCTCCTTTAAGACTACGAACTTCTTCGTGCCTGGTTTCGCCTTAGCAAGCTGGGATTCAAATTTCGCCTGCAGTTTAGCAATTGAATCTTTGCTGCGCTTCTTTACGATTACAGCCCTAAATGTTGCAATCCACTGACCCGGAGGAACATTCTTAAAGTTAATCTCGTTTGACTTTGACACCTTGGTGAAATAGCTGCTGCTTGAGCCATCGGTATTATTGAGAGTAGCCTGATATCGTACCTGACCCGAACTAGATAACAATGGAAGGGTGTCTCCTAGCAGCGGCTGGGTGAGGGCTAAAGAAGAACCATCAAACTCTTTAACTATCACCGTTACTTCGCGATTTGCCACCTTCACTATCGGCGGCGCGGTTAGCACGGTTGAGGTTGTCAGAGGAGGAATGCCTTCTGCAAGCGTGAGGCTAAATGGGGCAAAGACATCCGGTGATTGAACCAAGGTCTCCGCTCCGGTTCCGTCCAGATTTCCGCGAAATACAGCGATAGTGTCGGTCCAGTATAGTTTACCTGCAACTGGATCGACCTCGAGATTAAACACACTCCCCAACCCAACAAAAATCGGACGAAATGGACTGCTTGAGCCGTCAGCTTTAGCGCTAAAAATTCTGCCCTGGCTTTGATCTGTCCAGAACAAATCCTGATTAACCGGATCTACCACAATGCCGTAATCGCATGGGGCATCGAGGTAGAGGAACTCTTGGCCGGTGCCGTCGAGATTTGATCGCTCAATTGTGATCATCACCGGATCGGTCCAATATACTTTCCCCGTAGTCGGGTCCACGGTTACCCCTAGCGGGCCGACTCCAATATCAGTTCCGTTGTAAATGGTCTCAGCGGCGCTACCATCCAAGTTTGCTCGGCGCAGCCTCCTAGGGCCGGATAATGACTGAGGATCCGGAAAATCAGACCAGTAAATTTTTGCATTGGTCTGATCGACGTCAATGGTGCCAGCGGAAGAGATATTTTGGACGATCGGAATTGGAGCGGTTCCACCATTAACTTTGGCCCGGAGAATATCGTAGGTATTCCCTGCGGTGAGGTTTAAAAGGAACAGATCGTTATTGGCATCATAAGCTGAGATAGACTGTATGAAGGCTAGCCCGGCGGTAAAATCATACACTGGAACAGCGCTTCCACCACTTGGGCTTGCCGCAACAACTCGGGGCCCATCAGCGATGATAAGCTCGGTATCAGCGCAGGCGATTGCTGGGATAAGGAATAGTACTAAGCCCGGGATAAGTTTCTTCATAAATAACCCGAAAAATATTTAATAGACCTCCCCTACTCTAGTGATCGAGCGTTTTGATACTAGCCGATCTCTCGCTCCAACGCTAATTTCGAAACACATCAAGGTGTTATGAAAGGAAGATCTATGCCGTCGCATTATGAGTATTAAGACCCTGATTTGTTCGATTTTTGCCGCGACTCTTGCGGCGTCCTGTTCATCGGACCCGCCGGTCCCGCAGGGTCGAATCCGGGTAAAGAATGATTCGATGGATAGTAGCTATAACGTGGTCCGCGTTTCGGCGGGTGGCCGAAGTTACGCGCTAAAGCCAGGTGAATTCGCGCTCCTGCCGAAAGGGGTTTCAAACATCCGCTTTTCAAGACAGTACGCCGATCATGTCAAAGCTTATACCGTGAAGTGCCCAAGTAAGCTCACAGAGGGAATTCAGATTAAGCTTATCGATGTGCACTTAAATCGCATGCCGGGTGGTTGTTCTACGATTGAGGCGAGTCAATAGGTGAACAATCCGCTTCGTCGTTCGTATTCGCAAACTTAAGAAGCGCATCTGCGAACTTTACTCCATCGGTAGTTTTTAGCATGCGCTCCGCGATTGGTGCGAATGGTTCAATTGGTCTCCCAAACCACCGAGCAGAGAGAAAGGTAAATCCAATGCCGCGGGAGAGCCAAGTGACGGGCTTATTGTCTTTGATCATGAATCCACCGACGATCATCCCGATGTCAAAACCGACATTTCCTAGGGATAATATGGCCTCCTTTCTGGCTTTAAATAAGAGTCCCGGGTCTCCGTTTTCCTGTGCTTCGGCGTACATCTCCCGTGCCTTTGCAAACTGCCTCGTCGGGCCAAGCACTGGAGCAATTTGAATTGAGAACTCAGCTAAACGCTGCATTTTGGGGTTGGCGAGGGAGGGATCCTTGGCGATAAAATCTAGGCTGCGATCTATACTCCGGGAGGTTGCCTCGGCTGTCCGATCGAGCTGAGTCTTAATTGATTCGCAGCTATCGTCGAGGTAGTTTTTACACTGTCGTGCCATCTCCCCTGCTCGCTCTGCTCCGGTTCGAAGAGCGCCTCTACTCATCTCTCCGATCCGCTCGACTGAATCTGTCACGAACTCTCGAAGGGTGGCTGAGAATGAAGATTCTGATAATAGATTGGTCTGAATAAGGGCGGCTACATATGTGTTACTATGTTTCATGTGATTAGTTGCTTCTATTGAAATAGTAATATACTTATTATGTTTAGCAAAACTATTCAAAGCTGTCGGCTTAGTGGTTGTCAGTTTTGGCCCCTGGTGTTGCCGAATTGGCAGTAGAGACCCATATTTATAACAATATTATATGACCCGCGTGTATTTAACCAGCTAATATTATTATATAAATAAATGTTCCACGTGGAACAATCCTTAGTTTAAGTTGTTTACACTAAGATCTTGGATGTGATACCTATCTCACTCGTCGGGCAGTTTTCAGAAATTTTCTTATCGAGAGTTAGTCCATGAGTCATGTAATAGCGGTATCAAATCAGAAGGGCGGAGTCGGAAAGACAACAAGTGCTATCAACCTTGGGGCCGAGCTGGCGCTTTTGGGCCGTAAAGTGTTGCTAATCGATTTGGACCCTCAGGGAAATGCGACTAGTGGCATAGGCGTAGAGCCGGCCGCTGAGGGGAGTGATATCTACGATGTGTTTTTTGGGAGAATTTCACTCGCTTCGATCTTAGTGGACACTCAGGTTGAGGGGTTGAAAGTCGCGCCGTCGAGCAAGGATTTAGTAGGAGTTGAGGTTGAGCTTGGGAAAACACCAGGAAGGGAGTTGATTTTAAAGTCCCAGATTAAACTATTAAGAAATTCATTCGATTACATTCTAATTGACTGTCCTCCGTCACTCGGGATTCTAACCCTAAATGCCCTAGGCACTGCGGATAGCGTCGTTATTCCGCTTCAGGCAGAGTATTACGCATTAGAGGGAATCTCTGCCTTAATGCAAACGGTGGAATTCGTGAAGGCGACTTTTAACCCAGATTTGGATATATTAGGAGTCTTTCTTACTATGTTCGACCTTAGAACGAATCTTTCTCGTCAGGTCGAGGATGAGGTGAGGAGCCATTTTGGAAAGGTAGTTTTTAAGACTCGGATTCCGCGAAGTATCAGGCTCTCTGAGGCGCCAAGCCACGCCAAGCCTATTGCGTTTTACGATCCGGAGTCGTTTGGAGCCAAGGCGTATCATCAGCTTGCGGTTGAGCTTGATAAGCGTTGCGTCGCTGGAGACAAATCGGATGTGAAATTGGCGGTCAACTCATAAAAAATGTTCCACGTGGAACTTTAGTTTATAACCTATTGTTATCATTAGATATTATATATGAAAAAGCATACAAGAGCAGCACTTGGGAGAGGGTTAAGCGCGCTAATTTCAAAGCCGGCGGTTTCGATCGTCCCACCCTCTGACAATCTGGCGAGGAAGCTGGAAGTCCCTATATCTCAACCAGACGTGGCGGCGGCACCCGACCTAGAACGCGCATCTCCAAAGATCGGAGACGAGACTGTACACTACCTCAATATTGCAGCCATACATCCGAATCCATCCCAACCTCGGAAGGTCTTTTCGGATCTCGAACTAAAGGAGCTCGCTGAGTCTGTAAAGAATATGGGTGTGCTGCAACCGGTAATTGTCCGTCCGACATCTCCTGATACTACCGATAGTTTTGAGATTGTCGCCGGGGAGCGTCGTTGGCGTGCCTGCCAGCTGGCCGGACTCGAGAAGATCCCAGTGATAATTAAAAATTTAAGTAACTGGGAATCTCTTGAGATTGCCTTGGTTGAAAACGTTCAGCGACAGGATCTAAATCCTGTAGATGAAGCAAACGCTTATCAAGCCCTGATGGACCAGTACTCGTTAACACAACAGGATGTAGCCGAGAGAATAGGGAAGGACCGAGCAACTGTGGCCAACTTTGTTCGTCTTTTAAAACTTGCTCCGGACGTTTTGGAGTTACTAAGCTCGGGTCAGCTAAGCACCGGACACGCTAAGGCGCTTTTGCAGCTAAAGGACCCGGCTGCTCAGGCGAGAATTGCTAAGAAGGTAGTTGCGGAGGATCTCTCGGTGCGAGCACTTGAGAATCTTACAGCTCAGGCTGCTGTGCTCGAAGGTCAGAAGGAGGCTGCTCACAAAAAGCGAACGGACGCCAACTCCGACTCGCACCCCGATCGTGTTACGTTTCCAGATTTGATCGATCGTCTGCGGTTGACCCTCGGCACAAAGGTGTCTATTCAGCACAGCAAGACAGGTCGCGGGAAGATCGAAATTGAGTACTTTTCTACCGAAGAGTTAGATCGCCTGATAGATCAGCTTTGTGCCTAGTTTAAGCAAACGCCGTTTGCTTAAATTGAGGCAGGTTGGCGATACGCTTTGATTGACTTTTGAACCTGTGGAAAGTAACGTTCTAAGTTAACATCATTGATTTTTTTGGAGCTTTAGCGATGTCAGTTGGTAAAAAATCAGATAGCGATATCCCAACCCCAGTAGGGGGCTCGCCTGACGCTTTTCTAGGAACAGGGAGTAAGGTTGTTGGTACATTAACTTTTACCGGTCCGGTTGAGCTCGGCGGAGTGGTAGAGGGAGAGGTGTCTGCTCAAGATAAGTTAGTCGTGAATGAAAGCGCCGTGATCAAAGCTAAAATTAACGGCAGTGAGGTATTAATTAAAGGTTCTGTAACAGGGGATATCTCCGCTTCAAAGCGTTTAATTCTTAAAAAGCCAGCCAAAGTCGTGGGTAATATCTCTACATCCAACTTAACGATTGAAGAGGGTGTTATCTTCGAAGGAAAGTGTAACATGGGGGGAACCGTCCCGACTCAAGATTCAGTCAAGCGCAATGAAGGCGCCGTTTCTTCAACAAAGGGGCAAACCTCGGCGGCTCCGCCTGTCTAGTTAAAACAAAACGAATTGCAGAAAATCAACTACTGCGACGGATTTAGTCCTTGAAAGCCCTAACTCAAAAATTCTCGGAAGGCTTT
>CAZJXY010000156.1:0-7596 GCA_964549925.1 uncultured Bdellovibrionales bacterium
TTTACTTGAAAGCCTTCCAACGCTCGAGCTATTCAAAGCATCAAACTTAGCAACTAAACAGGTATTGCTCGGTAGTGCGATTCGCCTGAACCAGCCGCTCTCAACTAACGCACTTGAATCCTTAGAGCCTTTAAAATCATTGATTCAATCTCCAAATTCTAGAATTGCGTCGTTTGTCTCGGCCTTCACCAGCGCAGAGAATATACGCCTAGTTTACGATGCCCCACCGCTTCCTGCTCTACATTCCGAACTTGAGTTTCGATCCTTCACGCCTAGGGAGGGGTTCGAGATTGCATACCAAGTAGCGCTTGGGTTGAGCGACCTCCACCAACTAGGTATGGTCCATGGCAAAGTATCCGCGGAATCAATCTTACTCAGAGCTCATCCTGGTGAGTCACCCACTATTAAGTTAATTAATTGGGGACTATCTCCCCTTTGGGCCAGCGTGGAACTAGCTGAGCTTCCATATATCGATCCCTGCCTGGACTCTATGGCGCTTAGAGATACCCGCTCGGACGTCTATGCCTTTGGTATACTACTTTATCGCATGGCGACCGGGACATTTCCCTTTAATCCATCCTCGATCGAGGAACTAAGGGGCCGAGCGGAACTGCTGCCCCGTCCTATTGGAAAGCGAGCATCAGCATGGCCAAGTCAAATCTTTGAAGTGATCAGGCAATGCACCACTCTCAAGCCAGCGGAAAGACTCTTAGATCTATCCCAGCTGCTGAGCGCTATGGATTCGATCGCTCCAAGTTTAGGTGCGGCAAAATCAAAAATCGGATCTCTGGCGGCAAATGTACGCGGATCATCCAGATATGCATCGCATAAGCCTATCAACATCATACTCCCTTCCAAGATAAGAAAAACCAAGCGAGTCCTATTAACGATTGCTTTAGCTTTGGTTGTAATTTCAGTGATGCTTTTCTTTCGTAAAGAAATTTTATCGTCGAGCGAGGTCTCAGCACTTTCCTCAAACTTTCAGGCTATACGCACCCACTTATTCGGGGTGGTAGACCCCTCCTTAGAAAAATTAGCTATAGGTGAGTACCTCGGTACTATTTCGACTACGGCTGGAAGCCATCCAATGACAGCTGTTCGCTCCAAGGATAAGTTCCTGATCACGGTACCATGGTGCAAATCAGCTGATGTAGAGATCGGAACGGGATACTTCGCTTGCAGCGGGGATTCACTGATGCAGGTGGACTCCCAGTCAAAAAATGAGTTATCTGGGGTAATTAGACATCACGGCCAAGATTTTATATGGCAACTAAAAAAGATTAAATAATTCGTAGCGTTAACTTCATTACCGCAGCCATCTACCATTTAAACCCTTCCGGTAGAAGTTCTCTAGGGTTAGGTGTTTATTCGGCTCAAGCGATTTTCCACAAATGGCGACCTTAACATTGAAGGCGTTCTATAGCAGTCCCCTCTATTGGTGAACGCTCTTGTTAATTCTACGAGATTTGGGATCTGGAAATGAATGCACCGAATAACAAACCGAATCCGCTTGAGGAGCCAATCGTAATTGTGCCAAAAGATCCGGCGGCCGAAGCTGAGGTCAGCGCCGTGCTCCAAAAACATGGATATAAGGTAATCGTTTGCCGTGACGCAGACCGAGTTTTTGATATCGGTAAAGACAAGCCACACTTTTGGAAGCCAAAAATAATTGTGGTAGATATTGTCCTTCCCAAAGTCAGCGCTTTCGAACTCGTTCGTAAGCTAGTTGATAAATATGCAACTAAAAGGGTTCCTGTAATCATGGCCTCCCCTTACGAATCAAAAGAAGACGAGGCTGAAGCATACAGTGCGGGCGCTGTCTCGATGATCAAAAAGCCGCTTACAGCCGAGATGATCGAAGCAATAGTCGAGAAAGAGGCCTTAAGGAAGACAAAAGACGACGCAATGAAACAAGTCTTCGAGATTAAGTACGACTAGAAGCCTTCTCATAAATCGGTTATGCTTCGCCCGGCTGCAATTAGCCGCTAGCTTCAGCCGTTCGACGCGCTCGCTTCAAGCTCAGCCATCGCTTCCCTTCTGGAAAGTCGAATCTTTCCTTGACGATCAATTTCTAGAACTTTGACTGAAACTTGATCACCTTCGGATAGCACGTCCGTCACCTGATTAATCCTTCGATCAGCGATCTGAGAGATATGCAGCAAACCTGTGGTACCAGGCAGAATCTCAACAAACGCTCCAAAGTCCGTAATCTTCGTTACTACTCCGGTATAAATCTTCCCGACTTCTGCTTCCTCGGTAAGACTCTTAATAATTTTTAGCGCCTCATTCGCTCGATCCGGATCAGTGCTAAAAATATTCACTGTACCGTTATCATCTACATCGATCTTAACTCCACATGACTCAGTGATTGAGCGAATGGTCTTGCCCCCCGGTCCGATAATATCTCTGATCTTATCGGTTTTAACCTTCAGAGTTATCGATTTCGGAGCGTAGCGGCTCATTTCAGAACGAGGCTGGCTGATGGCCTTATCCATCTCACCGAGAATATGCAGCCGACCGTCCCGAGCCTGTACCATGGCTTTTTCCATGATCGCTCGATCCAGACCTTTGATCTTGATATCCATCTGCAGAGCAGTAACACCTTTTCTGGTCCCACAGACCTTAAAGTCCATATCCCCAAGATGGTCTTCGTCGCCGAGAATATCGGTCAAAACCGCAAATTTATCTTCAAACTTAACTAGCCCCATCGCAACGCCAGCTACCGGAGCTTTTACCGGAACTGCAGCATCCATCAATGACAAGCTAGATCCACAAACCGTGGCCATCGAGCTCGACCCATTACTCTCGGTAATTTCTGAAACAATACGTATGACGTAATTGAATTCAGCTACCTTCGGAATAATCTGTTTAACTGCACGCTCAGCCAAAGCACCGTGTCCTACTTCTCTTCGTCCAGGTCCACGCATCGGCTTGGTTTCGCCGACACTAAATGGCGGAAAATTATAATGCAGCATGAACTCTTTAGATTCTTCGCCCTGTATATTATCGAGCTTTTGAGCTTCTTGCTGAGTCCCAAGCGTCGTTACAACGATTGCCTGAGTCTCTCCTCTTGTAAATACAGCAGAGCCGTGCGCTCTAGGTAAAACTCCAAGCTGAATCGCAATCGGCCGTACTGTGGTGTAGTCGCGACCATCAAGCCGAATCCCCTCGTGCACGATCATTCTACGCACAAGTTCCCACTGCAGATCTTCAAATGCAGCAGAAACCACAGCGCTCTTTTCATCGTAATCTTCGGCATTCTCATCGCAAAGCGCAGCCATTAATTCATCCTTCACCGCCGCTATGGCATCGCGTCGCGGATGCTTTTCTTTAAGCTTTAAAGCCTCTTTTAATTTAGCCTCGCCGCGCTTTCTAACTTCCGCTGTAATTGTGGCGTCACGCTCGGATTTCTCCCACTCCATCGCTGGCTTGCCGCACTTCCCCTTAAGCTCTAGTTGCATAGCGATTAGGTGTTGCAGCTCCTTATGCGCAAAAAACAGCGCATCCAGAACCTCAGATTCCGCTGCTTCAGCAGCCCCACCTTCGACCATAACGATGGCGTCTTTTGAACCAGCAACCACAAAGTCGATATCAGCGCGCTTTCGCTGTTCCCGAGTCGGATTGATAACTAGTTTTCCGTCGACTCGTACAACTCGTACGCCAGCCATCGGTCCGTCAAAAGGCATTCCGGCTAGGGTAATGGCAGCCGAGGCTCCACACATTGCTAATACATCTGGGTCATTATCCTCATCGGCAGAAAGCACAGTTCCGATTACCTGTACTTCATTGGTAAATCCCTCTTGAAAAAGCGGACGGCAAGGGCGGTCAATCAAACGAGAAATTAGAGTCTCTCTCTCACTTAACTTTCCTTCTCGGCGAAAAAATCCGCCTGGGATTTTTCCGGCCGCGTAAGTTTTCTCAACATAATCTACAGTCAGAGGCAGAAAATCCCCATCCTTTTTTGCGCCAACCACCGCGGTTACAAGCACCATGGTGTCTCCTTGGCGAACGACCACAGCCCCATGGGCCTGTTTGGCTATCGTGCCACTTTCAAATGATATTTTTCTTCCGTGAAAATCACGTTCAACAGTATACATAACGATCCTTTAATTTAAGATTCAATAAGTTTACGACTGGAGATATGTACCAATGTGAGATTTGAGACATTGGCTTAATCCGAATAATCAAGATTATACGCCAAGACCTATTTTCTAAGATTCAAAGCGGCAATCGTATTGCGATAACGATCCACGTCTTCCCGCTTTAAATAGGCGAGTAAACGCTTCCGATCGTTAATCATCTTCATCATTCCACGCTGGGAGTGAAGATCTTTAACATGCGAACCAAAATGGCCCACGAGCTTTTCAATTTTTTGGGTTAGGATTGCAATCTGGACCTCAGGTGAACCTGTGTCTCCTTTTTTCCTTGCAAATTTACCCATCAAATCCGCTTTGGTAAGCGAAGTAATTGTCGCTTCTGACATTAGACTAAACTCCAATCATTTCAGTTTAATTTGTGCTGTACTAAGCACTAAAAAGATTTCGACTGCTGAAGTTTAGCGAAGGTTTGAAGGAACGAGGTAAAGCGTTTGAAAACTCCCTTACCTCGTTGCTTCTTATCCGCCGCTAAGCAAAACAGTAGCAGTCAAAAAACCGTAGGGACTTCCCCTAAAACCGCTGTAAACCTAGCAGGCAGACGCCGTTTTGTCAAATCCTTCAATAACGTTAGGGGTTTACCCATTAGAAAGCTGTCGAACAACGCGCTTTAGGCGCTTTAATGTATCCTCCTTGCCAAGCGCGACCAGCGATTCGGCCAAAGGCGGGGTTGCCATTTTTCCTGTCACCGCAATGCGCACTGCCGCAAAAACGACCCCCTGCTGAACTCCCAGGGCAGAGATTACTGATTTAAAGCATTCAGAGATCGCAGAAACTTCAAACACCGACATACTTTCCAAGCGGTCATGTACTTGCTGAAGAACTTCTAAGACCTTCTCTTTGGTCGCACCTTTCTTTTCATTCAGCATCAGATTCGGATCGATCTGCAACTCATCGGTAAAAAGAAAGTCCACCATTGGCGCGAGCTCTGAGAAGAGTCGTACCCGCTCTTTGACGTGCGGTGCAATCTTTTTAAGCCGCTCCTCGTTTACTGCTAAACCGGCCTTTTTAAGGAACGGAACGGCGTGCTCAGCGAAATCCTCACTACTAAGATTTCGCATATAGATCCCGTTCATCCAATCAAGTTTGTTATATTCAAACACGCCTGGGGCACTATTAACTCGCTCCAGGGAAAAGCGTTTAACTAACTCGTCCATACTAAAGATCTCTTGATCGATCCCTTCGCCGGCTGACCAGCCGACCAGCGCCAAAAAATTGATTAAGGCTTCGGGGAGATAACCGGACTCCCTAAAAGCCGAGATATTCGTAGCACCATGACGCTTCGAAAGCTTTTTGCCGTCGGGTCCAAGAACGCTCGGAAGATGGCAAAAAACTGGGGACTCCCAACCTAAAGCTTGATAAAGGAGCACGTGCACCGGAGCAGTAGCAATCCATTCCTCCCCTCTTATGGCATGGGAGATCTTCATGTAGTGGTCATCTACAACCACAGCTAAATGATAGGTAGGATAGCCATCGCTCTTCATTATGATTGTGTCTCGGAGCGACAACGAATCCCAGGTGATCCTTCCGCGAACCCCGTCTTGCATCGTCACTGAGGTCCTAGCTGGAATCGTGAATCGGACTACGTGCGGGCGATCCGCGGGAACATTCCGCGTCCGACAATATCCGGAATACCCCGGAGACTCTCGTCTGGCCATCTGCTCTTCGCGTTCCTTTTTAAGCATTTCCGGCGTACAATCACAGCGGTAAGCATGGCCCGATGCGATCAGTTTTTCAGCGACCTCTTTATATAGTGGCAATCGCAAACTCTGAATGTACGGACCGTAAGGTCCTCCAATCCCCTTTGCTCCTTCCCAAGAGTCTCCAATCTTTTCCAACTCCTCTAATGAAGGTCCCTCATCTATATCTAACTTAAGCCATTTGAGATCCTCTAGAATGGCTTTTATTGCGCCCGGCACCAAGCGTTCTTGATCCGTGTCTTCGATTCTAAGAATAAACTTGCCGCCATGATGTCTGGCGAGCAGCCATGCGAAAAAATTAGTTCTAACTGAACCTACGTGTAAAAACCCGGTTGGGCTTGGTGCAAATCTGGTCCTGACTTCCATCGTTAACTTAGTTCCAACAACTTCAAAAATTCAGATTCATCTAAAATTGGGACCCCAAGCTCCCTTGCCTTCGTAAGCTTAGACCCCGAGTCTTCGCCGGCCACTAAATAAGTTGTCGCCTTACTCACCGACGAAGAAACCTTTCCCGAGAGCGCTTCAATTTTAGCTTGGGCGGCCTTCCGATCCATCGAGCTTAGGGTTCCGGTTAGGACAAAAGTCTTACCCTTAAATCTATCGCTCTCCGCGGCCTTAGGCGCCTCAATCTCAAAACCTGCTTTAAGTAACCGAGACAACGTTTCACGCTCGTTCTTATCCGCCAAAAACTGAACTACAGAACGCGCAGTTTCTGGTCCGATCTCTTCGATCTGGAGCAGTTCATCCTCGCTTAAACTAGTAAACTTATCAATACTTCCAATTGCTTTGGCTATATTTGCTGCGGCTTTCTCTCCTACATGCCGAAGCCCAAGCGCAAAGATGAAGCGAGATAGTGTTATCTTCTTACTTTTCTCGATCGACTGAATTAAGTTTTTAGCCGAAAGCTTGCAGAACCCTGGCTAATGTTCGAGGGATTCTTCGGTTAAATTATAGATATCAGCAAGGTTTGAGATCAGTCCCTCTCGCTTCAGTAGCTCGACTATCTTCTCTCCGAGACCTTCAATGTCCGCAGCGTTACGCGAGGCAAAATGGAGAATCCTAGCTTCGATTTTAGCTGGGCAATTTGCGTTAGGGCAGCGCCAAGCAGCTTCATCTTTTTCACGCTCAACCTCTGCACCACATTCAGGACACTCTTTGGGAAAGCTAAACTCTCGCTCAGTGCCATCACGCAAGCCTAAAACCGGCGCCACTACAGCAGGAATTACATCTCCCTGTCTTCGCACGACAACCGTATCTCCGATTTTAATCCCCTTTCTTTTAATTTCATCTTCATTATGAAGCGTGGCTCGGGCAACTGTGACGCCTCCCACTCTGACCGGTTTTAAAACAGCCACTGGTGTTAGAGCACCGGTGCGGCCCACCTGAACAATGATATCTAAAAGTTTAGTATTCTCCTCAAGCGCAGGAAATTTTGCAGCAACAGCCCAACGTGGAGAGCGCTGCCTGAATCCCAGCTTATTTTGCAATGATATTGAATCAACTTTAAAGACAAGACCGTCTACTTCAAAGGGGAGATCCTCCCTGTTTAACTGCTCCTCGCGGTAAAACTTCACCAACCCGCTCGCGCCCTCGACTCGGGTAAGAATGGGAGAAACATTAAAGCCAAAACTCTCAATTAGTCGGAGTATCTCATACTGAGAGAGCGGAAGTTCGATTCCCGCGGAGATACCAAGCCCATAGGCAAAAAAGCTAAGCGGCCGAGCGGCGGTAATTTTAGAATC
>CAZJXY010000157.1:0-7576 GCA_964549925.1 uncultured Bdellovibrionales bacterium
AATGACGGCACCCAACTAAAACACTACAAATCCCTAGGGTTTGATGTTCTAGGCGTGGAACCATGCACGCGGATTGCCGAAATGGCCAATCGAGATGGAATAAGTACAGCCAATGAGTTTTTTAACGAGGCCTTCGTAAAGAAAGCTGAACGCAAGTTTGATGTTATTAACGCAGCCGGCGTGTTCTTCCATCTAGAGGAGCTGCATTCTGCGACTCGTGGAATTAAAGCCGCATTAAAAGATGACGGCGTTTTTGTCATTCAGTTTCTCTATATGAAAAGTATCGTGGAGAACCTGGCTTTTGATCAGATCTACCACGAGCATCTATTGTATTACACCGTACATACGGTGACGAAGCTTTTGAATCGTCACGGATTGGATCCATTTGATGGATATCTCGCTTCGATTCATGGTGGTTCGATGATTTTATTTGTCGGGCATCAAGGAAAGCGCGATAAGAGTGAGCGTTTGAAGAATATTTTAGCTGAGGAAGAGCGAGCACGCTGCGATTCCTTGGAATATTACCTCGCCTTCGCAGAGAAGGTTGAGAGGATGAAAGATCAAACTTTAAGCTATCTGAATTCCGCGAAGAAAGATGGAAAAAAGATTTTCGGATTCGGAGCACCGGTAAAGGGAAACACATTTCTAAACTACTGCGGCATCGGTACACAATTCCTAGAATGTCTAGTGGAACGAAATCCTCTGCGTAAAGGACTATTCGCTCCGGGGAGCCATATTCCGCTTGAGATGGAGGATGAACTTAAACAAAATCCGGACATTTATTTCGTATTAGCTTGGAACTTTAAGAAAGAAATTTTAGAGCGAAATAAAGATCTAATTGATCAAGGTGTTGAGTTTTTCTTTCCTGTAAACCCGAAAGAACTATCGTTGGAGTTAGACAGATGAGAATCTTGGTCACAGGAGCATCTGGATTTTTAGGTCAACATCTCTGTCGGAAGTTGGAGTTAGATGGCCACGAACTGCTCAAAATAAGTTCAAAGAATTGCGATCTGAGGAATTACGAGAATCTTAAGATACTAACGACCACTAAGTTTGATCAGATCTACCATCTCGCTGCCTGGACTCAAGCCGGAGATTTTTGCCTTGATCACGCTGGGGAGCAGTGGTTAATAAATCAGCAAATTAACACTAATGTGCTTAGGTGGTGGAAGGAAGAACAGCCCCAAGCCAAACTCATCGCCATAGGAAGCAGCTGTTGTTATGAACCCGGGACTCCCCACAAAGAGGAGAATTTCCTCAGGGGGCAGCCGATAGAGAGCCTATATACCTATGCCATGACGAAGCGGATGCTATATACAGGGCTTCTGGCGCTACATAAGCAATTCGGACTACGCTACTTAATGCTGGTTCCTTCGACGCTGTATGGCTCTGACTATCATACCGACGGGAGACAGATGCATTTCATCTTCGATCTCGTCCGGAAGATCCTTGAGGGAAAAGAACAAGGTAAGGAGGTCGTGCTTTGGGGCGATGGCACTCAAAGGAGGGAGCTGATTCATGTCAGAGATTTTGTCGAGGCGATGACAACCCTAGCGTCAACTGTCGACAATCAGCTTGTAAATATTGGTGGTGGGCACGAATACTCGATAAAATGGTTTGCAGAGCGAATCTCTGATGCCGTTGGCTTCGACTCGAGTCTAATAAAGTATGACACTTCTAAGTATGTGGGGGCGACATCAAAGCTTCTAGTTATAGATAAACTGAATACTCTCCTCCCAGATCGGAAAACGATTGATCTGGCGGAGGGAATTTCGGAGATTAGCGAATGGATGCGCTCAAAGTTCTTTCTAAGTAAAAAGGCAAGGATTGGGATAGATTTCGATAATACTATTATTCTGTATGACGAGCTCTTCTATAATCTAGCCAAAGAACGCGGTTGGATAGATGGAAATGTTCCAATAAATAAGCGTGCTGTTCGTGATGCGTTACGCGCGAAGCCAAACGGAGATCTTCTATGGCAAGAACTTCAGGCGCTAGCGTACGGGGAGTGCATTGAAAAGGCTAAAATGGCCCCTGGATTTGCACGTTTTATTAAGACTGGCCGGCAGCAAGGGCTAGAGTTTTTTGTGGTGAGCCACAAAACAAAAGTTTCTCCGATTAATCCAAATGGACCAGATTTACGCGAAGCTGCCCTGCGCTGGATGGAAAGCTCGGGTTTTTTCGAGGGAGAAGAACTTGGTTTTAAACGAGAGCAGGTATTCTTTGAAAGTGAACGTGACAAAAAGATTACTCGAATTGTGGAACTCGGATGCGGAATTTTTATTGACGATTTGATCGAAGTATTTGAGGAGCCGCTGTTTCCAAAAGCGGTAAAAAAGATCTATTTCTCTCCTGAAACTAACTCAGCCCCAGAAGATCTTGAGCTTTGTCGAAGTTGGGAGGAGGTTACTAAGGTGGTACTAGATGGCTGATGTGCAACAACTTGAGGAACTGAGTCGCACTCTAGAGGACAATGCGGCGAAAATCACACCTTTAAGCGGTGGCAAGAATAACAGATTATTCAAAGTGGAACTTTCTACCGGGGAGCAGATGGTCGCTAAGTTTTATTTTAGTCACCCCTCTGACCCAAGAAATAGGTTAGAGGTTGATTACAGCGCCCATACTTTTCTCTGGAATAATGGAGTTCGCGAGATCGCTGCGCCGCGATTTCGCTCTAATCGGCAGTCTTTTGCCCTGTATGACTATATTCAAGGTAGCAGCGTCAGGCCGTTTTCGCGGGATGACATTGATCAAGTTGTAAACTTCGTTCAGCGTTTGAAATCACTTACGTCTCTTCAGTCTGCTGCCAATCTTCCGCATGCAGCAGAGGCTTCTTTCTCGGTCGTGGATTTAGTAGCGAATATTGAGCGACGCTTAGAGAAGCTTTCTGCAGTCGAGCGGAGGGATGATCAAATACACAAAGAATTTGGTCTGTTTTTGGATCAGCAACTGATTCCTGAGTTCGAGAAGCAGCTCTCCTCCATTAGAGCATTGAAAGTTAAAGAATTCTTCAAGGAACCGCTTGCGCAGAGTCACAGAACCTTGAGTCCTTCCGACTTCGGGTTTCATAACGCTATAGAACGTGCCGATGGAACCTGGATTTTTCATGATTTTGAGTACTTCGGCTGGGATGATCCCGCCAAACTCTTATGTGACTTTGTACTACACCCTGGAATGGATATTAGCTTGGAGCTGAAGGCATATTTTCTACGGCGTGCCCTCAAGGTTTTCTCCAGTGATCCTAATGTTGTTCAGCGCTTCGAAGTGCTATTGCCTCTCTATACCATAAAATGGTGCATTATAATCCTAAATGAATTTGTACCCGAGTTTAGAATGCGGCGCGGGTTCGCGCTGGAAGAGACGGAAGAAAGGCTAAATCAAATCCTTTCCACTCAACTTGGAAAAGCCAAAAGACTTTTATCATCGATTGTGGAACTTATGAAACCATTAACTTCAGGCTCTATCCCAGAACAACAAATAGGTTTAGCCACTAAGCTCGATGAGCGATCGCTTGAGCTGCGTCGAAAGGTTGTGCGTACGATTGAGGCAGGCCAGCGAGGACATGTCGGCTCATCATTTTCCTTAATTGAGATCTTGAGAGTGCTTTACGATGATATATTAAAGTTCGACGCTAAGAATCCGCGTTGGAGTGAACGTGACCGCTGCATACTAAGCAAGGGGCACGGGTGCTTGGCACTTTACGTAGTTTTACAAGATAAGGGATTTTTCCCTGAAGAGGAGCTTTGGAAGTTTTGCCATCGCGATGGTATCCTGGGAGGTCATCCGGAGGCTGGCAAAATTCCTGGAGTTGAAGCGTCAACAGGGAGCCTTGGCCATGGGCTTTCAATCGGGGTTGGAATGGCGCTTACGGCCAAGCGAGAGAATGCCAAGCATCGGGTATATGTCGTTATAAGTGATGGGGAGTGCAACGAAGGATCGGTATGGGAGGCAGGACTTTCCGCGGCAAAGCATAAGCTAAATAATCTGACCGTCTTGGTTGATTACAATAAGCAACAGTCTTACGGCTCAACGGCTGAAGTGTTGGAGTTAGAATCGTTATCGGCCAAATGGAGAGCCTTTAACTTTGCAGTCGAGGAGGTTGATGGTCATGATGTCGAGGCGATTAGGGAAGCTGTCAAGCGCACTCCATTTACCGGAGATAAGCCCAGCATGATCATCTGCCACACCGTCAAGGGCAAGGGCGTTCCGGTTGCTGAGAATAACCCGGCTTGGCATCATAAGAGCAAAATCTCGGCGGATGAGATCAGTATGATGTTAAACGCTTTAAGGTTGCCATAGCCTGGTGATCTAATAGTGCAGCAATGTTGAAATCAATTGGGCATATCTGTTTCGGGACAAAGGATCTTAAAGGTACATTAGCCTTTTACTCCGATGTCTTTGCGGCTAAGTTGTGCCATGAGTTTAAGAATGAGGCGGGTGATGTCTACGGTGTATTCCTTTCCCTGTCGAACGGGATCAAACTTGAGTTTTTTAATAGTAGCGAGCCTGTAGCGGCAGGGTCGCCGTTTAGGCACTTTTGTTTGGAGGTCGAAGATATTCAAAAGATCGCGCAGCATCTCCGCACTAAGGGGTTCAATCCGGAGATAAAGCGCGGTCGCACAGATCGAACTCTTCAGTTTTGGATCGAGGACAATAACGGTATCCGCATCGAGTTTCAGCAAATTGATAAAGAGTCCACACTTTTTGGAAAATGAACCCTACGCCATTGATCTTGGCAATAAATCGATGGTGTAGGGCGAGCGCAATCTTGGCTTGCCAAGTTGCGCCGTAGAAAATAAAAACCCAGCCGAAAATTAGTGCCTGCGAGAATCTTTCAGGAAATTCACTAATAGCTGAGTCAATAGGGTTTTAAGACTTTCTAGCGCGCATAGCGTAGGGTTTATTTATCTTCTGCTGCTCGCCTTGGGCTTGCCCCAAGAGCTCGCTGGCCCAGCTATTCTCAATCATTTTTGTAAAAAATGATTGAGGCTGGGTTTAGGATTTAAGATAAACCTCTGCCCGATGAAGTGGACCGACGGTCTGAAGGTTTGCTGGCTAGGCAGGTTCAGGCCTTGATTGCTTTGCCTGCGTCCTTGCCGCTGGAACTGCACCACAGGAGCGTGAGAAAGTTACCCTTTAACGTAAGTTCGGATGATCTCCATATTTTGGAAAATAGCATCGTCGATATCTACGCGATAGTCGTAAGACCCCGCTCGCCCGATCGAGAAAACTCCATTTGGCAAAAGATCGAAATATTGCTTCGCGCGAGCTTGTTCCTTCTTTGTCGGGATTGGGTAGTACTTTCCGTTCATCGAGGGGAATTCCAAACCGATTAATGTATTGGGAGCCTTATGCTTGGTAAATTTCTTGTACTCCACCATGCGCGTAAATTTCTCGGTATTCGCATAGTAGAGAAAGTAAACGTTTTCCGGAAAAACGAATTCACTCGGAAATACCAAGAGATGTAAGTCCCGCCCGATAAATGGGAGCTCGCCATAGCATTGATCAAATAACAAATCAGGCGAGATCGTATTTACGATCAAATCGTAGGTGTGCCATTCTCCCTTGAAGAAAACACGCTTTTTTGGAATGTCATAGCGCTCAATCCGAGTCGAAAAAAGTACCTTGGCTGCCTTGGTTGCTATATCAAAGTAGTCATCGTATCCGTTTGGAGCATACGGATAGGCGGAGATGGCAGTATCCCAACAAGCGCGTGGTCCTTCCTTTAAGGCTACTCCTTTTGGTGACCAGTCAAAGGTGTCAAGCACCCGATTGTCGTCGATCATCCACATTTTCTTTGTGTAATCTTTGACGCACTTATCATATAAAGTTTCTCCAACCGATGCGATCCAATATTCTTCAAGATTGCGAGCACTAGCAGCTCCCTGAATCTTCAGGGCATGCTCAAGCTCCTTTTCGATTTTTTCAGCATCCGGCATAGTTGGGATATCGGCTCGATTAATCGGATAGTTGTAAAACTGATTATCGCGCTCCACGTATGTAAGAAATTCATGCTCGGGGCAGCGACGTAGTGGACAGTACTTGTTTAAAAACTCGAATACTTCAGGCTTTTGAGTCAGGAAATGACGTGGGCCAAATGTGTAGGGATGCCCGCCCCACCATGAAGTTCGAACCCCGGCCCCGAGGAAAGTGCTAGCCTCTACCACAGTTACATCCCAGCCGCCTTCTAGCTCAAGCAGATGAGCCATTGAACAGCCGCCAAAACCACCACCGATCATAAGAGCTTTTTTCATTACAATTATAACCTCGCCAACAATTATGCCGATTGCATTGATTAACGAGAAGAATCCTAGCCTGGATTGAATCAAATCGCCACTCCCTTGTGAGCCCCTGCAGATATTCTTGCTTCAACGGTTAAGCTGGTCGCAACGTTAATATTGCATTGAACTATTGGAGTAATTTTCCCCACGGTAGGCGTCTCGGGCGGAGCAACGTAAAAAGTTATGAGTGCCCTTAGTATTCGCCGCATCCATTCTTGGGAAGCGCTCTAATTATTTAGTGGAATCCAAGATGGCTTCCAAAGAAAGTCGCAGTCAAGCCTTACCACATCGGATACATCGAATCTCCCGGTCCTTTCGCTGGGGGCGGACGGCGCCGGAATAGACGGGCTAGTAGCTTAAAAAATCCCAGAAAGACCACAATTAAGAAGTTTCTTTTAGCTTGCTGTGGCTTGGTCATAATCTTTCCTATTGAATATTTCTAGCTATTTTACTTAAAGCATCAATCTCGAACAGCCGGGATTTTGACCAGGTCCAGTAATTTCCTTCACCACATCCAATTACCGCTGGAATATTAAGCTCTGCACAGCGGATCGCCATATGCGAGTTTGCACCACCGTACATCGTCACCAAGCCACCAATTTGACGCGAGAAGAGCCAATCATATCCCGGATCGGCTCCGCGTATGAAGATTATTTTGCCGTTAAGATCGGCCTTTGATAACTCTTCCTCTAACACGATCAGATTCGTTACTTTGCCTTGGGTAATAAAGTTTGGTTCGACGGCACTCAGGTAGAACTGAACAATATCGGCATCTGATCGAATTAGCTGTGGCAACCTGATCAGTTTGGTTACTTCAAAACGCTCGCGGTTTCGCTCAATGTCTTCGACCAGCAGCGATCGTACATCTCGATGATCTAGGCTTGTGTACATCTCCAGCACGCTGCGAATATCAAGATGAGCTAAGTCCTCTCGCGAGATATTGTAAACCTGACCTAGTTGAACGATCAGTCCGAGTGTGCGACTCAACGTACGGGTGAAGATAAATTTGCTGTGCTCCCGACCAATGATTGCTTCGGAGATAAACTGAATTAACTCCTTGGCGCTCAAAGCTAGCCCGTTTTCCTTCAGTTTTGCATCAATTTTCAATTGTTTATAACTAAAAAAATTTAATTAATTAAAAAAAAAAATTCAATTTTAGTACTATTTGTTGCGAATTTTATGGTTTATTATTTAATATATATAAAACAAGATCTTCCAAATATGGATTTATTTCCTATTACAAATAATTTAATAGTTATTATTTTTGAGATTCCTCCATGAAATTAAATAATGTT